>JAGABI010000026.1 GCA_017614715.1 Bacteroidales bacterium
AAGAAGGATCCTAACGGCAAGAAGCTGACTGCTGCAGAGCAGATCGATTATCTCGAGGCCCTGATCACCAAGTATCCTATCGACTCTATCGAGGACGGTCTGGACGAGAACGACTGGGACAACTGGGTTAAGCTCACCAAGCGCATCGGCGACCGCTGCCAGCTGGTTGGTGACGACCTTTTTGTAACCAACACCAAGTTCCTGGAGAAGGGTATCAAGATGGGTGCTGCAAACTCCATCCTTATCAAGGTTAACCAGATCGGTTCCCTCACCGAGACTCTCGAGGCTATCGAGATGGCACACCGCGCCGGTTACACCACCGTTACCAGCCACCGCTCCGGTGAAACTGAAGACACCACCATCGCTGATATCGCAGTTGCTACCAACAGCGGCCAGATCAAGACCGGTTCCCTGAGCCGTACCGACCGTATGGCCAAGTACAACCAGCTTATCCGCATCGAGGAGCAGCTCGGCAAAGTGGCAAAATACGGCTACACCAAACTGAAATAATCTTAATTATTAAGACAATGCTAAATGCCCGCCCCGGTTTCTGGAGCGGGCATTTGCTTTAATGCCTGAAAATGATAACTTTGCTTATATGAACACCAAACAGTGGAAAATGCGTGAGGGTTTCCTCCTTGGGGCGGGGCTGATTGCCGTCGGAGTTCTGCTGCAGATTGTGGTGGGGCCGATTGTCTGGAGTGCCCTGGCCTGGCCAGTTAACATCATTGTGCTGGCGGTGTTGCTGGCGGCGATGGGGGTGATGTTTGCTCTCAGGCGGCGGGTTCCATTTTTTGAATGGATGATGCACAACGGGGCGGCTGTACCGGCGATGGTTTATGCTCTGGGGCTGACCATCATCATGGGGCTTACGATGCAGACTCCGATGGGCGGGTTGCCCTGGATAAGCCGTATGGTCCGCTTCTGGCCGTTTACGCTGGCCTGGGGCTGGGTGATGCTTATCTCCGGCCTTGCAACGTTGAATCATCTGCTGCGGTTTAAGCTGCGTGAGATACCGTTTGTGCTTAACCACCTCGGCGTTTTTGTGGCGGTGGTGGCGGCCACCTTTGGCAGCGGAGACGGCGCCCTGGGCGGCCTTTGGCTCAAGGCGGTGTATGCCGGCATACTTATGATGATGGCCGGGGCGATATGCCTGATGCTGTTTATGGCCCCCAAACCGCCTAAAGAAGAGGAGGAAGGGAGATGATCTGGAACAATTTCGTATGGTTTGCAATTGTGGCGCTTCTGCTCTGGATTGCGGGAGCTGTTTTCGCATGGAAGGGGCGCAAGCCTCTGGTCTATCTTTTTACCTTTGCCGGCATTGCGGTTTTCTTTGCCTTTATCCTTGGCGCATGGATAACCCTTGAGAGGCCTCCATTGCGGACTATGGGGGAGACGCGCCTCTGGTACTCGTTTTTTATGCCGGTTGCGGGTATAATTGTGTACAGCCGGTGGCGCTACAAATGGATTCTGACCTTCAGCACTATTATGGCAGCGGTGTTTATCTTCGTGAACCTTTTCAAGCCGGAGATCCACACCAAGGAGCTGGCAGAGGCGCTTCAGAGTCCCTGGTTCGCGCCGCACGTGATAGTATATATGTTCGCGTACGCGATGCTTGGCGCTTCTGCGGCGATGGCCGTGTACCTGCTGTTTATCAGCAAGAAAGAGCCCACGACCAAGGAGATGAACATAACCGACAACCTGGTTTATGCCGGTACGGCGTTCCTTACGCTGGGTATGATGATGGGGGCGCTTTGGGCGCGTCAGGCGTGGGGCAATTTCTGGACATGGGACCCAAAGGAGACGTGGGCGGCAGCCACATGGCTCTGCTATCTGGTATATATTCACCTGCGCAGGGGGAAACCTGCTGACTGGCAGATGCCCCTTACGGTGGCGCTGATAGCCTTCATCTGTCTGCAAGTGTGCTGGTGGGGCATCAATTATCTCCCGTCGGCTGCCGGGAGTGTGCATGTGTATTAACAATGCCAAATTATTTGTACCTTCGCACTCCAAACTTTTGATATGGACCCACTGACCTCACTGGCCCGCAGATATTTCAGCTACCGGATTCTGGCGATGCAGCGCTACGATGCCCATTTTGAGCAGATTCAGCGCGATACGCTGGCATTTCTGGTGCAACGTGCCTCCAACACTGAGTGGGGTCGTGCGCATGACTATTCTTCCATACAGAGTTATGAAGATTTTGCTGCAAGGGTTCCCGTTGGCGACTATGCCAGCCACAAGCCATACATCCTGAGGATGATGGAGGGGGAGCGGGATGTGCTCTGGAAGGGTCGCGTAAAGTATTTCGCAACATCCTCCGGCACCACCAGCGACAACATCAAGTTTATCCCGGTCTCTTACCGCGGCCTCCACAAGTGTCACATGCAGGGTGGCCACGATGTCACCGCCAGCTATCTTCATACCCATCCGGAGTCGGAGATAGCGAAGGGGTATTCGCTCATCCTCTCTGGCAATTTTAACCCCAAATACACCACCGACAAAGCCAAGGTGGGGGATGTCAGTGCAATAATGGCAGCCTCCATACCGCAGTTTTTCCGCAGTGTGCTGCACATAGTGCCCGACCTGGAGCAGGCCCAGATATCTGACATAAACGAGAAGTACGACGCCATTGCCAGTTCAATCGCCGACAAGCGGCTGGTATCTGTGAGCGGCACTCCCGACTGGCTGCTGGTGCTGTTGAGGCGGACGGCGGAGAAGGCCGGCGCCAAATCGTTCGGTGAGCTCTGGCCCCACATGGAGTTCTTTGCGCACGGCGGGATGAGCATGATGCCTTACAGGCCTATTTACGAGCGGGAGTTTGCCCCGCGCAAGATCACCTTCATAGAGAACTACAACGCTTCGGAGGGCTTTTTCGGCGTCCAGACGGACACTAACGACCCTTCGATGCTGCTGATGATAGATTACGACGTCTTTTTTGAGTTTATCCCGATGTCGGAATACGGCAAGAGCGGCGCCCGCCCTATACCGCTCTGGGAGGCGGAAACAGGGGTTGATTATGCGTTGCTGGTATCGACATCCTCGGGCCTCTGGCGTTATGATATAGGCGATGTAGTCCGCTTTACCCGCAAGGCTCCATATAAGTTTGTGATAGTGGGCCGCACCCATCAGAGCATCAATGTATGGGGTGAGGATCTCTCTGTGCAGCAGGCAGAAAAGGCGCTCTCTGATGCCTGTGCCGCCACCGGCGCCACTGTGCTGGAGTTTGCGGTGGCCCCGCTGGTACATGCCGATTCCGCCGCGGGCCGTCACCAGTGGTTAATCGAGTTTGAAAAGCGTCCCGCAGATATGGCGCAGTTCGCCGCCATCCTGGAGCGGTGTGTGCGGGCAGAAGACCATGACTATGAGCATTTCAGCGTAGATGCCGGCGGCATCCTCCAGCCCCTTGAGGTTATTGAAGCGCGCCGCGGACTCTTCTATGAATGGCTGGATTCCAAGGGAAAACTGGGAGGTCAGCACAAGGTTCCGCGCCTGAGCGGCAAGCGCACCCAGTTTGAGGAGTTGCTCGCCCTCAATTAGTCAGCATTATTTATACAGGAAAAACAGGCAGACGCCAATCATGGCGACCGCTACGCCCAATATCTCCTTGAGGGAGACTTTTTTCTTGTTTATGATGATGTCGGGGGCGATAATCAGCACCGGGGTGAGGGCCATTAGGGTGGAGGCGATGCCGGCGTCGGTAAATTGCACCGCCATCAGCGAGAGGGATACTCCAACCGCAGGGCCAAAGAGTGTGAGCAGGGCGGCGTATTTCATCCCCTTGCCGTCTTTTATGCCGCTGGCCAGCCGACCGAGGCCTCTCTGCATAGAGAGGATTATGAAGAATCCGGCAAAGCCGATGATGGCCCTAATCATTGTGGAGGCAAAGGGGAGCATAACCTGCATGGCTTGCGGTGTGCCCTGCGGGAGTGCCGAGGCATAGTGCTCCATACCGACCTTGCTCAGCACCAGGCCCACGCCCTGTCCTATGCCGGCGCCTGCTCCAAGCAGAATCCCCTTGAGCGGGAGGGAGAGTTTGACATGGTGTTCCGGGTCGCGGCTGAGGATGGAGATGGCGATGCCGGCGAGGGTTACGCACATCGCCAGGATGCTTTTCCACGTGAGGCTCTCGCCCAGGATAAAGTAACCCGCTATGGCTGCGGCGGGGGGCGCTATCGTCATAAGCAACTGCCCGAAGCGGGGGCCGATCTGGACGTAGCAGTTGAACAGGCAGAAGTCGCCAAACACGTAGCCCACCAGTGCGGAGAGGGCCAGCCACTGCCAGGTTTTGGCGTCGGCAAAGGCCGGGTAGGGATGTCCGGTGGTTATCCAAAGCAAAACTGCCAGGAAAACCGTGGCCATGGCGAGCCTTATTACATTGGTCACCATGGAGCCGATGCGCCGGCTGGCCTTGTCGGCAAACCAGGCCGAGAAGGTCCATGAGACAGCAACCACCAGCGATATTATCTCTCCGAGATGGCTCATTGCGCCATTTTACTTGATCTTTTTAATCTCTTTTCCGAAGGGGAATATGGAGCTCAGCGCCATCTTGAAGTGCTGCATCCCAAAGGGTATTCCGACAATAGTGATAGCGCATATAAGGCCGCATACCAGGTGAATAATGGCAATCTCCCACCAGCCGAGAAGTACCCAGATAAGGTTCATCACAATGGAGAGGCAACCCGGTTCGTTGGGGCCGTTGACCAGTTCGTGGCCGAATGGCGACAGCGAGTATGTACCGAGCTTGAATAGCTGCACACCGAACGGAATCCCGACTATGGTGATGCACATCAGAAGGCCCACTATGTAATAGATAACGGCGATTATCAGCCCGCCCAGAATCAGCCACAATATGTTTCCAATGGTACTCATAACAAAAACGGTTTGGCAGCGAAGGTACTTATTTTTCTGTATATGGTTATCTTTGCTGCAAATAACTGATTTTGTTAGTATGCGGGTGGTAATACAAAGGGTCTCCGAGGCGTCGGTGACAATCGGCGGGGTGGTTAAATCTTCCATCGGGCGCGGCCTGCTGGTGCTTCTCGGAGTTGGTCATGACGATACTGAAGAGGATATTGACTATCTGGTAAAGAAGACCTCGGCGCTGCGGATATTTGACGATGAGGCGGGGGTGATGAACCTCAGCGTGACAGATGTCGGCGGAGAGGTGATTGTGGTGAGCCAGTTTACCCTGATGGCAGCCACGCGCAAGGGCAACCGCCCGTCGTATATAGGCGCCGCCTGCCACGAGAAGGCTGTGCCGATGTACGAGGAGTTCTGCCGCCGGATGTCGGAGGCTATAGGACGTCAGGTGGGCACCGGCGAATTTGGCGCTGACATGAAGGTCTCCCTGCTGAACGACGGCCCGGTGACCATCTGCATCGATTCTAAAAACCGATAAGACAGGCTCTATATGAATATATTGTTACAGGAGATGATGGGGTGTGCGGACCCTTCTCAGGTTGAGGGGCTGTCGCGCTTTTTCAAGACCGGGCCGGGGGAGTATGGAGAAGGGGACAAGTTCCTGGGAATCAAGGTCCCGGTGACCCGTGATGTTGTGAAGAGGGTGTGGGGCGAGGTCTCTGAACCGGCTCTGGAGGAGTGCATCGCCAGCGAGTATCACGAGGTACGGCTGGCCGCACTGCTGACATTGGTGGCGATATTCAAGCATTCCAAGAAGGATATTTCGCGGCAGCGGCATTGCATCGATTTTTACCTCTCACACACGAGATATATCAACAACTGGGATCTGGTGGATTTGAGCTGCTACCCGCTGCTGGGCGAGTGGCTGCTGGATAAGGACCGCTCTCTGTTGTATAATTTGGCCCGAAACGGAGATTCTATCTGGGAGCAGCGCATAGGGATGGTGAGCACCATGGCATTTGTCCGCAAGGGGCAGACTGCCGACACCTATGCAATTGCCGATATCCTGCTGCATCACCCACACGACCTCATCCAGAAGGCTGTCGGCTGGCTATTGCGCGAGGCGGGCAAGCGTGACGAGGCTGCCCTCAAGTCATACCTTGAACCCCGATACCAATCGATGCCGCGTACCATGCTGCGCTACGCTATCGAAAAATTCAGCGATTCCGACCGGCAGGGGTATCTAAAGAAGCTGTTTTGAAATAATTAACATCAATCTTTATGTTCTGTTTCGGCGCTTTCCCCATTCTTCTTCGGTTACATAGGAACCCCTATGCGCCCTCATCAGAATGTGAAGATCACTCAAAACATCTTCATAAATCTTTTCGTGAACCATTTCAAAACAGCTTCTAAGTCAGAATGAAGATATCCCTGGATGGACACTACGGTTACCGGCGCTTGATTCTGTCGTCGATACCCAGCATCGCGATGATTCTGGTGGGCAGTATCTACAGCGTGGTGGACGGGTTGTTTGTCTCCAATGTTGTCGGTACCACCGCCTTTGCCGCGCTCAACGTAATATGGCCTGCGGTTATGTTGGTCGGTGCGCTAGGCCTGATGGTTGGAGTCGGCGGATCGGCACTGGTGAGCAAGATTATGGGCGAAGGCGACCGCGAGCGGGCGTCTCTCGTCTTCAGTATGCTGATAAAGTTCGTGATAGTCCTATCGCTGGTCTTTATGGTGCCTATGCTGCTTCTGATGGAGCCTCTGGCACGGCTGCTGGGGGCAGAGGGGGAGATGGTGCATCAGTGTGTCATATACGGCAATATATGCACACTCGGCCTGCCGGCATTTATGCTTCAGATGGCGTTCCAGTCCTTCTATATGACGGCAGAGAAGCCGCATCTGGGCACGGTTATGTCTATAGTGTGCGCCGTGTCCAATATGGTGCTGGACGCGCTTTTCATTCTGGTGTTCCACTGGGGACTGGCGGGTGCTGCGGCCGGATCCATGATAGCCTGTGGCGTAGGCGGTTTCTTCCCGCTTTGGTATTTCTCATCCAGACGCAATACCAGTTCGCTGCGTCTGGTTCAGTCTGCACCTGGACAGAAGTGGTTGGACTTTGAGAGGGAACCATTGTTGAAGGCCTGCAGCAATGGCCTCTCTGAGTATGTTGGGAATATATCCTTCAATATCCTGGCGATCTGTTATAACCTGCAGCTGCTCAGGATGATGGGTGAGAATGGTGTGGCAGCATATTCCATAATCCTCTATTACGGATATATGTGCGCCGCGGTGTTCTTCGGTTATAACATTGCGGTTACTCCGATTATAGGGTATAACTATGGCGCGGACAACCGATATGAACTCAAGAGTCTGCTGCGGCACTCATTGGTGTTGCTGCTGGCCTTCGGGGGAGTGATGACTATTTTGGCAGAAATCTTTGCCGAACCTGCCGCCAGACTCTTTGTGGGCTATGACTCCGAACTGACTGCGCTCTCCGCCCACGCTTTCCGGCTCTCTATGCTCAGCTTTGTGATTGCCGGCGTCAACCTGTTCTTCTCCGCCTGGTTCACCGGTCTCAACAACGGTAAAGTCTCTGCAGTGCTCTCGTTTGTCCGCAATCTGGTGCTGGAACTGGGATTCGTGTTCCTGCTGCCGGCGCTTATCGGCCCGGACGGCATCTGGCTCGCCGTCGATGCCGCCGACCTCGTCTGCCTTATCCTCGGCATTGGCCTTCTCCTTCGCTACCGCCGCCGCTACGGATACTAGAACCGGCAGGGAAGGGTCAGGAGTTGGTACATCAGCGTCTTTGCAATGCGGTTGTGGCCTTTGTCGTTGGGGTGAAGGCGGTCGGTGTCTGCACGACGGAAGTAAGGGACCTGAGCCTCTACCATGGGGTTGACGCCGCTCATGGAGAATAGATCGATTACGGGTACGCTCCACACACTGCCGGTCTCCTTAACGGCATCTACATAGTCGCTGATATAAAGCCCGAGACGGTTTGGATAGGACTCATCGGGCTGGATATTCTCTGCACCGAAGGTGGCGTATGCACGGTGGATGGGTGTCAGCAGCACAATCTGCTTCTCCGGCCAGGTCTCTTTCAGTATAGACATCGATATGTTGATTCGCCCTTTGAGGGTCTCGGGATTCATCGCAGGGGTGCGGCGAATCACGTCGTATTTGGTGGCGGGATAGCCCAGCGCCATTACCACGGAGTCCCGGGAATAGTCATACCACTCGCCAATTGGGGTGTCGGTGACATAGTCGTTGGTGCCGATGAATATCATTATGGCGTCAAAGTCGCTGCCATGCTCCTCTTTCAGTTTGGATATCTGGGCAGGAATGCCGCTCCAGCGGTCGCCGTTGATGCCATACACCAGCGGTCTGATGCCGAGCATCTGCTGCAGGCAGCCCCAGTAGTGCCAATCGTCACGGCCGGTCCAGTCGTGACCTGCGGGAACTTCGCCCGGGTCGGTGATGGAATCACCAAGATATGCTACAGTAGCGCCTTGCCAAGGGTGGCAGAACGTTGCAGGTGTGGGTTTGGCATTTTGGGCGCGCATCAAAGCCGGCGCCATCAGGATACAGAGAAGTAGAATGGTCTTTTTCATAATCACAAAGGTAGGTTTTTCTCTTCAATAAATGTCGCGTGCCAGCTGACTTTTGGTGCATGTTTTGGCGAAAAAAGCGTAACTTTACCGTTTGGGATGAGCAAGTTTATTCTATACCAGATGCTGCCGAGGGTGTTCGGGCAGCGGGAGTGGGTGCCTGGGGGCACTTACGAGCAGAACGGCAGCGGCAAGATGGCCGATATTTCGGACGCCGTGCTGGCGGGTCTCAGGGACAATCTGCACGTGAGTGCGGTTTGGTACACCGGCATTATTGAGCATGCTACAAAGACTCGTTTCGCCGGCGTCGAGCCCTGCCACCCGGACCTCGTGAAGGGGCAGGCGGGCAGTCCATACGCGATAACCAACTATTTTGACGTGGCGCCGGAGCTGGCCACCGATCCGGCCAAGCGGATGCAGGAGTTCGAGGCACTGGTGGCGCGCACCCACGGGGCGGGACTCAAGGTCGTGATGGATTATGTTCCGAACCATGTCTTCCGCCAGTATCAGAAGCCATTCTCTACCGTCAACTTTTACACTTTGTACGGCCAGACGCTGCACCTGCCTTTCCAGACGAGTTACAGTGAGAGCCCTGCGTTGGGCACCGGCAACTGCCCGACAGATGCCAGCCCATCCAAGTATGACTGGTATGACACCGTCAAGCTGAACTACGACAACAAGCTCACCTGGAACATAATGCTGGATGTGCTGCTGTTCTGGGCGGGAAAAGGCGTTGACGGTTTCCGATGCGATATGGTGGAGCTGGTCCCCGCCGACTTTTTCCGCTGGGCGTTTGCCCAGGTGCGGCACAAGTTCCCCCAGACCTTCTTTATAGCGGAGGTGTACGACAAGAACAACTATCACCGCTATGCAGATGCCGGATTTGATTACCTCTACGACAAATCGGGCTTCTACGATGCCCTGCGCGAGACCTGCGCGGGCAACCGTCCCGCATACTGGCTCACCCAGGAGTGGCAGTTCCTTGGCGACCTGCAGCCGCACATGCTCAACTTCCTGGAGAATCACGACGAGCAACGCGTGGCCAGCGACTTTTTCCTGGGCAGCGGGTGCAAAGCATTGGCGCCGCTGGCCTTGTCGATGCTGTTCAACACCGCCCCGTTTATGATCTACTTTGGCCAGGAATATGGCGAGCGTGGGATGCTGGAAGAGGGATACAGCGGGCGCGACGGGCGCACATCGATATTTGACTATTGCTCCCTCTCGGGTGAACGGGACGAATGTCTTTATGAACGATATAAGGAGTTTACGAGGCTTGCGGTAACGCCACTTTTCGCGCAGGGGAAGACCTACGATTTGATGTGGCTCAACCATGCCAGCGACCATTTTGACCCGGCGAATCAGTTTGCATTCATGCGCGGCCATAACGGCAAAGGGGCCCTGGTGGTGGCAAATTTTGCCGACCGCGATGTTGACGTGCGCATCAACATAAGCGACGATGCTTTTGCTTACCTTGGCATCCCCAAAGAGAGCAGATTTTTGAAACGATACACATCGCGGCCAACGATGCGGCGATTGTCATGACCGAATAGCAATGAAAAGATTGAGCTTCATACTGGCGATGACCTTGCTCCTGGCGGCAATAATGCCAGCCTGGGCTGAGACTTCGCTGAACCGCATCGGGGTGGAGAATCCCGAGAGGTGGATTAAAACCACCTTTGCAAAGGGAGCGGTCCCGCCATTCTCCTTTAAGTTGGACGGCGTCTCCAGCGACAAGTTTATCCGCAGCTGGAGGTACTCCATCAGCAAGACTACGGCGCAGGATGCAAACGCCGTGCAGTATAGCATCATCTATAAGGAGCCCAAAAGCGGCCTCCAGGTGCGCGCCTTAGTTACCGGCTTCACCGATACGGGAGCGATAGAGTGGCTGCTCAGATTCAGCAACTCCGGCAGCGCCAACACCGGCATAATCAGCGATGTAAAAACTGCCGACTTCACCCTTAAAGACAAGGGCGCCAGCGGTTATATGCTCCGCCGCCTTCGCGGCAGCAATGCCGACATCCACGATTTTGAGGTTGTGGAAGAGAGCTTGAATGCCGGTGACACAGTGCATCTGGCCACCCGCGGCGGCCGCAGCTCCGACATCATTTCGATGCCGTTTTTCAATATCACCGCCAAAGGTGCCGATTGCGGCCTGGTGTATGCCATCGGCTGGAGCGGCAACTGGCGCAGCGTTTTCACCGGCGGCAAAAGCAGCTGCCGGATAGAGAGCGGCCTTAAAGACGCGCATTTCTATATCGAGCCGGGCGAAGATATCCGCACGCCGATGGCATGTGTGCTGCCCTGGAGCGGCAGCGGGCTGATGACGGGCCACAACGCCTTCCGCCGTCATGTCATGGCGCACCACAGCCATAAGGTTGACGGCAAGCCGTGGACCCCGCTCTGCGCAGGCCTGGATTATGGCGACCCGTCGCCGTGCAACGAATATACCTGCTTGACCGACCTTTTGGCACGCGGTATTGTAATGAGACACAAGCAGCTGGACATTATGCCGGAGGTGTTCTGGCTGGATGCAGGGTGGTATGAGCCTCCCACAGGCCCGGTGTTCAACGGCCAGTTTGGCTGGCCCGCAGTCGGTACCTGGGTGGTGGACCGCGAGCGCTATCCCGACGGCTTTATCAATATGTCAAACCTGATGCATAGCTACGGCGCGCAGTTTATGGTATGGTTCGAGCCGGAGCGGGTGACGCTGGGCAGCAAGTTCGCCACTGAACATCCGGAGTATATGCTGCACCTTGTCGACCTTTCTGTGGTGAAGGATGTCTATAAAATGAGCGACAGCCTGACTGCGGATATGATTGAGGCATACCGACTTGACCGCCCCGACCGGGAGCGGATGGTGTTCAATCTGGCCGACGACCAGGCTCGCGATTTCCTGTGCAGGTATATCGGCGATTTGATGGAGGCTAACGGCATAGACCACTACCGCCAGGATTTCAACCTCGACTTTGTGGATTTGTACTGGGCTGCGGCCGACGGCAGCGACCGCCGTGGCGTCACCGAGATGAAATACATCGAGGGGCTCTACAAATACTGGGACTATTTGCTGAACCGCTTCCCGGGCATGAGCATAGACAACTGCGCATCCGGCGGCCGCCGGATCGATCTGGAGACCATCTCCCGTTCCGTGCCTCTGTGGCGCACCGACTACGGCTATGGCGAGCCCCTTGGCTACCAGTGCCAGACCTACGGCATCAACATGTTCCTGCCGCAGAGCGGAACTGCTTGCTACAATACCGACTTCTACACCTCCCGCAGCGGATATTCCAGCGCCATGGTGGCGCACATTCCGGTGCTTCAGGGAGGTTACGATGCAGCCGGCATACGCCGCGTCTATGACGAATTCAAGGCTGTGCGGGAATATTTCCTGAAGGATTTTTACCCGCTGAGCGGCCTTGGCGATGTGACCGGCACAGACCGTTGGCTGGCCTACCAGCTGGATGATCCCGAAACCGCGACCGGCTACGTGTTTGCCTTCCGCCGTCCTGACTGCGAGGAGAAAACCTACTCAGTGGATTTGCACGGCATGGTGCCCGCGGAGAGATATTTGCTGGTGAACTGCAATACCGGTGACCGGCTGGATGTGCTGGGTGCCGATTTGCAGCACTTTACAATTACGATAGAAGATGCCCCCGATTCGATATTATACAGATATGAAAAGAACTAGATTGATATTTACGCTTCTGGCGCTATTGTCTGTAATGACAGTGCATGCGCAGGCGCCGGTTGCCAGAAAGAACATAGAGAATCCCGACAAGTGGATTAACACCGTCTTTGCAAAAGGGACTGTCCCTCCATTCTCGTTCGAGTTGGACGGGGTTCCCAGCGAAAAGTTCATAAAGGGTTGGGAATATGAAAAGAAAAAGGTGACGGCCAAAGAACCTGGCAGCATCTGCTACGAGATATCTTATAAGGATAAAAAGAGCGGACTTAAGGTTACGGCAACCGTTACCGGTTACACCAATCATCCCGCAGTGGAGTGGGTGCTCCGCCTGGCAGCAACAGGCAACGGTAATACCGGCCGTATCACCAACCTGCGTGCGGCAGATTTCTCCATAAAGGAGAAGGGGGTCAGCCAGTATCAGATGCGCCGCTGCCGCGGCAGTTTTGCAAGCGTACATGACTTTGAGGTAATAGAGGAGACCCTCGCAGAGGGGCAGAAGCTCAGCCTCGTAACCGATGCCGGCCGCTCTTCGGACGAATTTGCACTGCCGTTTTTCAATGTGACGGCCGTCGGCGCTGCAGATGGCTTCGTGTTCTCTATCGGCTGGACAGGTAGCTGGAAGGCTGATTTTGCCACAGCCGGCGGCGCATACACCGTGCAGATGGGGCTCGAGAATGCCGATTTTTACCTGAAAAAAGGGGAGGAGGTGCGCACCCCCATGGCATCGGTGCTGTTCTGGACGGGTAAGGAGAAGATGGCCGGTCACAACGCGTTCCGCCGCTTTATCCTTGCACACCATTCCCGCAAGAAAGACGGCAAGCCCTGGACCCCGCTGCTGGGTGGCCTGGACTGGGGTGACCCCGCGCCGTGCAACGAATACACCTGCCTGACCGACGAGCTTGCCCGCGCCATTGTGCGCCGCTATAAGCAGTTCGACATTATGCCGGAGGTCTTCTGGCTGGATGCAGGGTGGTACAGTACTCCGGAAGGGAACCATTTTGACGGTGATTTCAGATGGGGCGTGACCGGCAACTGGGAGTGCGACAGCGAGCGCTTCCCCGACGGCTTCGTTAACATGTCCGGCCTGATGCACAGCTTTGGCTCGGAGTTTATGGTATGGTTTGAGCCTGAGCGCGTTATGAAGGGGACCAAGTTCGCCACGGAGCACCCCGAATATATGCTGTCGATGAAAGAAGCGGATGACTACTTCCTGTTCAATCTTGCCGACGACAAGGCTGTGGACTGGTTGTGCAAATACATTGGTGACTTCATAGAGATTAACGGCATAGACCATTACCGTCAGGATTTCAATACAGGGGCGCTGGCTGAGTTCTGGGCCGAGAACGACGAGAAGGGGCGCCGCGGCATCACAGAGATGAAATACATTGAGGGCCTCTATAAGTATTGGGACTATCTTGAGAAGCGATTCCCCAACCTGCAGATAGACAACTGCGCCTCCGGCGGCAGGCGACTGGACCTGGAGACCACATCCCGTGCAACGCCCCTCTGGCGCACCGACTATGACTACGGCGAGCCGCTCGGCTACCAGTGCCACACATACGGCCTTAACCTTTTCCTCCCGCTGAGCTGCACGGGCATCTATGAGACCGACTTTTATAACTCCCGCTCCTGCTACAGCAGCGCCATGGTGATGAATTTCGCGATGCTCAGCAGAGGTCAGGATTCACGGGAAATGAAGCGTGTATATGATGAATACATGGCAATCCGGCCATACTATCTGAAAGATTACTATCCGCTCTCCGGCTTTGGCGATATAACATCCTCCAAAATTTGGGTGGCTTACCAGTTGCATGACCCCGCCAACGGCAGCGGTTATGTGGTGGGCTTCCGCCGTCCCGACTGCACCCAGAAGCGCTATGCGGTGGATTTGCAGGCCCTCAGCCCCAACGGCACTTATATCGTGACCGATTGCAATACCGGCACCACCCGAGAGATGTACGGCGGTGATATGATGAACGGTTTCGTCCTGGCGCTGGACGAGGCCCCCGATTCCATACTTATTAAATACGTGAAAGAATGAGAAAGCTTCTGTCATTGGCAATTATCTGTGCGGCACTGCTTTGCGGCGGCCGTGCATCGGCGCAGGCGGTCATCTCCCGCACCGGTATAGAGAATCCCGACACGTGGATAAATACCTATTTCGCCCAGGGTAAGGTGCCGCCTTTCTCGTTCGCTTACGAGGAGATAAGCAGCGGCAAGTATATAACGGAGTGGCGCTTCAGCAAAAAGAAGCTCTCTTCGCCCAAGGGGGTGGTGGCATACACCGTCACCTGGACCGACCCGACAAATGTGGTTCGTGTCACCTGCGACGTCAAAGGGTACACCGACACCAAGGCGGTGGAGTGGAGCCTAAAGTTCAAGAATATCTCCCGCTACAACACCAGCAAGATAGCAGTGTTGCGTGTTGCCGATTATAAGGTTAACGAACCCTCTGCAAACGGTTTCACGGCACGTTGGACCACCGGTTGGAACGGAACCAAGGATGACTTTACCACAGAAGAGAAGGACCTAAGGGCAGGCGTGCTGATGGAGTTTACCCCGGAAAGGGGACTCTCTTCAACCGGGACCTCACTGCCTTATTTTAATGTGATCTCCCGCGAGGCAAACGCCGGGGTGGTGATGGCTATCGGCTGGACCGGTCGTTGGAATGCCCGCCTGACCGGTGTCACCAGCATAGAATACAGGATGTTTGCCGGATTGGAGAAGGCCAACTTCTACCTTAAGCCGGGTGAGGAGGTACGCACTCCGCTGGTAGCTACTATCTTCTGGAATGGCGCTGATGCTGCCGACGGGCAGAATGCCCTGCGCCGGTTTATCGTTGCGCACCACTCTCCACAGGCTCCGGTGAGGACGGTGGGTGGCTTTGACCTGGGCAATCCCACCCCTTGCAAGGGGAATGAATGCCTGGATCAGGATATGGCGCTTGCCACCGTTTTGCGCTATAAGCAGCTCGCTCTGGTGCCGCAGGCCTTTATGATGGAGGAGGGGTGGTATCCGGCAGCCGGTGACTGGACCCCGCGCAAGGAGATGTTCCCCGACGGATTCAGTCCGATATCGAGCTTGATACACAGGTACGGCTCTAAGCTGGTGGTTCGACTGGATGTGGAGGAGATTGCAAAAGGGAGTCCGGTTGCAAAAGAGTTTGCCGATTATATGTTGCTGGGCGGCAAGAAGATGGGCTATGTATTTGACTTCTCCCAGCCCAAGGCGGTGGACGCCCTTTGCAAATATGTGGGTGATATGATGTCCCGCGAGGGCATCGACGGCCTGGTGTGCGATTTTGGCGGCGACCTGGCCCACTACTGGGACCTGGCCGACGGCGTGGACCGCGCCGGGTTGGTGGAGATGAAGTATGTGGCCGGTTTTTACCGGTTCCTCGATTATATCGCCGGTAAGTTCCCCGGTTGTACCATAGATGCCACAGCAGCCGGAAAGAGGCTCGACCTTGAGGCGGTTTCGCGCTCGTCCGCCATCGGCTTCGGCCGCGAACTCTCTCCGGAGATGGCCCAGTGCCAGCTGTACGCTCTGCTTCAGTACATTCCGCTGGCAGGGATGGTGACCATGGCCAGCGATCCTTACGATGCCCGTTCGCGCTTTGGCGGAACGTTCAACTACTGCTTCAATCTGTTTGGGCGTGGTACCGACGGCAGCCAGATGCAGAAGAACCTTGCCGATTACAACGATGCCGGCCGATATCTGCTGTGCGATTATTACCCTCTGAACGGAACCACCGCCCAGCGTCACGACGACCGCTGGATTGTGGAGCAGTGGCATAACCCTGCCGACGGCAGCGGAATTCTTTTCGCTTTCAGGAGAAGTTTGGCAGAAAATGTTACATTTGCAGCGGCTTTGAAGGGGGTCGATTCCAACGCTCTTTACGAGATCTGCGACTGCGACACCAAAGAGGTTGAAACAGTGCGCGGATCGCAGCTTGCAGCCGGCTATCGGATCCGCCTTCAGGAGCCCCGCACAAGTATACTAATCAAGTATCATCGCAAATGAAGCAGCTAGACGTTAATTTCATGCACCCCGCAGAGCAGATTGCCGTCATTATCAAGCGCATCTACCGCAGCGGGATGACCACCACCTCCGGTGGCAATGTATCAATCAGAGACGATAACGGTGACATTTGGATCACTCCGTCCGCAATAGACAAAGGCAACCTCACCCCCAAAGACATTATGCGGGTGACAAAAGAGGGCGAGATTATTGGCCCCCACAAGCCCTCCTCAGAATATCCTTTCCACAGGGCAATATACAACACCCGGCCGGAAATCCGCGCCATTATCCATGCGCACCCTCCGGGACTGGTCGCATTCAGCATAGCGCACAAGATTCCCAACACCAACATCATCCCGCAGGCAAAGGATATTTGCGGCGAGATTGGTTATGCCCCCTATGCATGCCCCGGCAGCGAAGAGTTGGGAGCCAAAATCTCCAAGGTGTTCAAGGATGAGAAGTACCGCTGCGTGATTCTCGAGAACCACGGTGTGGTGCTGGGCGGCACCGACCTGATGGATGCCTACCAGCGTTTCGAAACCCTCGAATTCTGCTGCCGCACTTTGATAAACGCCAATCATCTGGGTGGCATCAACACCCTCACCGATGCACAGATAGACGATTTCCACCGCCGCATACCGCACAACATCCTTCATTTCATGGATGTGGAGCATCCGAGCGATGAGCGGGACCTCCGCGAGCAGATGTGCACCATGATCCGCCGCTCTTGCGAGCAGGGTCTGATGATATCTACCTACGGCACCGTATCTATGCGCTGGCGTGGAAACGATTTCCTTATCACCGCCACCGGCAAACCCCGCTGGGATATGCAGCGTGAGGATATTGTGCAGATTCGCGACGGCATGGCCGAGGCGGGCAAGCTCCCCAGCCGCGGCGTGGCAATGCACCAGCGGATATATCAGAAGTGTCCCCATATCAACTCCATAATCACCACCCAGACTCCCAACCTGATGGCCTTTGCCGTTTCCGGTAAGAAGTTTGACGTGCGCACCATCCCGGAGAGCTGGATCTTCCTCAAGGATGTGCCGCGCCTGGCATTCAACGAGCATTACGAGAATCCCGACAAGGTGGCGGATATTCTCACCCATAACCGGGCAATCATAGTAGATAACGATTGCTTCATGGTGACCGGTGACAAACTGATGCAGACCTTCGACTATCTGGAGGTGGCAGAGTTCAGCGCCCACTCGCTGGTTATGGCCACCGCCATCGGAGAGTTGAAGCCCATCACTGATAAAGAGATAGACGAGTTGAGAGTTGCATTTAAAGTGCAGTAGTTGAGTCCGAAGGACGATGGTAAGTCCCTTCCCCGAGGGAAGGGATTTAGGGATGGGGATACGTTATAAGGAATTGTGCGTCAGGGAAAAGTTTCGCAGTTTCTCTGACGTTTATATGATAGTATTAAATGTAATTGCGAAACTTGAGCAATGAAACCATACAAAAAGGCCAGCCTTATTCTTGAAGACGGAACGGTCTTCGGCGGATATGCTTTCGGCGCCAGTCGCCCGGCATCCGGCGAGACCGTTTTTTCTACCGCAATGGTAGGTTACACAGAAACCCTCACTGACCCATCGTTCCAGGGGCAGATACTTTGCGTTACGTATCCGCTTATCGGCAACTACGGCGTACCGCTCATGGAGCGCGATGCAGACGGCACCTTCCGTGGATTTGAATCGGAATCGATTCATGTCCGCGGCCTCATAATAGGTGACCTCTCTGTAGATTTCAGCCACTGGAGCGCTGCCATGAGCCTGGACGAATGGCTCCGCAGGGAGGGCATCCCGGGCATCTGGGGTGTGGACACACGCGCCCTGACCCAGAAACTGCGCGACTGCGGCTCCATGCTGGGGCAGATTGTCATGGAGGGGGATGAACCCGTCAAAGAATTGGACGACCCCAACACCCGCAACCTGATTGCCGAGGTATCCTGCAAGGAGCCCATCCGGTATCGCGAAGGGGCGGGGAAGAAGGTGGTCGTGATAGACTGCGGCATCAAGCACAACATTATCCGCTGCCTGATTGCCACCGGAGTTGAGGTGATTCGCGTGCCGTGGGATTATGACTTCAACGCAGATCCCACGATGAACGACTGGGACGGCCTTTTTATCTCCAACGGCCCCGGCAACCCCGATTATTGCGGCGCTACGATAGAGCATATCCGCGAGTCGATGGCCTTCGGGCGCCCCATATTCGGCATCTGCATGGGCAATCAATTGCTGGCAAAGGCGGCTGGCGCCAAGACATACAAGCTTAAATATGGCCACCGTGGCCATAACCAGCCGGTGCAGATGGTGGGTACCGAACGTTGCTTCATAACCTCCCAGAATCACGGTTTTGCCGTGGATGATTCCACTATCGGCAGTGAGTGGGAGCCCTGGTTCAAGAACCTTAACGACGGCACCAACGAGGGGGTTCATCACAAGAGCAAGCCCTTCTTCTCAGTGCAGTTCCATCCCGAGGCCTCCAGCGGCCCTCTGGACACCCAGTTCCTGTTTAGTAAATTTGTCTCAATGCTCTAAGTCACTATGGATACAACAATCAAGAAAGTGCTTGTTTTGGGCTCAGGAGCCCTCAAGATCGGCCAGGCCGGTGAATTTGACTACAGTGGCAGCCAGGCGCTCAAGGCGCTTCGCGAAGAGGGCATAGAGACCGTCCTCATAAATCCCAACATCGCCACGGTGCAGACCTCCGAGGGCATTGCGGACAAGGTTTATTTCCTCCCCGTGACGCCGTTCTTTGTGGAGAAGGTGATTCTGCGCGAGCGTCCCGACGGCATCCTGCTGAGTTTTGGCGGGCAGACCGCCCTCAACTGCGGCGTGGAGCTCTACCGCGGCGGCATCCTTGAAAAATATGGCGTACGCGTGCTGGGTACTCCGGTGCAGAGCATCATCGATACTGAAGACCGCGAGGCCTTTGTGGAGAGGATGGAGGAGATAGGGATCAAGATTATCCGCTCTTCTGCCGTCAACAGCGTTGAGGAGGCGGCTTCGGCTGCGCGCGAGCTGGGCTATCCGGTTATCCTGCGTGCTGCATACGCCCTTGGCGGCCTTGGAAGTGGCTTCTGCGATAACGAGCAGCAACTCGTGGAACTGGCAGAGAAGTCATTCTCATATTCGCCCCAGGTGCTGGTAGAGAAGTCTTTGAAGGGTTGGAAGGAGATTGAGTTCGAGGTGGTGCGCGACCGCTTTGACAACTGCATCGCGGTCTGCAACATGGAGAATTTTGACCCGCTGGGCATCCATACCGGCGAGAGTATCGTGGTGGCTCCGTGCCAGACGCTGGACAATCATGACATTAACCTGCTGCGCGAGCTGGCCATCAAGATTGTGCGTCATATCGGCATTGTGGGCGAATGTAACGTTCAGTATGCCTACGACCCGGGCAGCGATGATTACCGCGTAATCGAGCTCAATGCCCGCCTGTCGCGTTCTTCTGCACTGGCATCCAAGGCTACCGGTTATCCTCTGGCATTCGTGGCTGCCAAGCTCGGCCTGGGATACGGCCTGCACGAGCTCAAGAACTCGGTTACAAAGACCACTCCGGCCTTCTTTGAGCCGGCTATCGACTATATCGTCTGCAAGATTCCCCGCTGGGACCTCGGTAAGTTCCACGGCGTGTCGCGCAAGATCGGCTCCAGCATGAAGAGTGTGGGCGAGGTTATGTCCATCGGCCGCAGCTTTGAGGAGGCGTTGCAGAAGGGTCTGCGAATGATAGGGCAGGGGGCGCACGGTTTCGTGGGCAAC
The DNA here is from genome assembly GCA_017614715.1 of Bacteroidales bacterium. Classification (GTDB taxonomy): domain Bacteria; phylum Bacteroidota; class Bacteroidia; order Bacteroidales; family UBA932; genus Equibacterium. The sequence continues at coordinate 19,944 of JAGABI010000026.1, forward strand.
AAGGAGCTCCAGGTGGCTGATGTGGACGAGGCGCTGCGCGAACCTACCGACAAGCGTATCTTTGTGTTGGCCAAGGCTTTGCAGAAAGGCTACACCATAGACCAGATATATGAGCTCACCAAGATAGACCGCTGGTTCCTCTATAAGCTGCAGAATATGGTGAACACATACGACGAGCTGCAGAAGTATTCCAAAGTGGAGGATGTCCCTTACGAACTGCTCCATATCGCCAAGTGCCAGGGCTTCTCAGACCATCAGCTGGCCCGTGCATTCTATAAAGACCTTCCCGACGTGGAGGAGGCTCAGGATGCCGTCCGCGCATACCGCAAGAAACTCGGCATTGTGCCTTACGTGAAGCAGATAGATACCCTGGCGGCGGAGTTCCCCGCACAGACCAATTACCTCTATCTCACCTATAACGGTTGCAAGCACGACATCGAGTTTTATAACGACGGCAAGAGCGTGATTGTGCTTGGCAGCGGCGCGTACCGCATTGGCAGCAGCGTGGAGTTTGACTGGTGCAGCGTGAATGCCCTGCAGACTATCAGGAATTCCGGCTGGAGGGGCGTAATGATCAACTACAACCCCGAGACGGTATCTACCGACTATGACATCTGCGACAGGCTCTATTTTGACGAACTGAGCTTTGAGCGGGTGATGGATATATATGAACTTGAGAATCCACACGGCGTGATTGTGTCGGTGGGCGGTCAGATTCCCAACAACCTGGCGCTGCGCCTGCACGAGCACAAGGTCAAGCTCCTGGGAACCAGTGCAGAGAGCATAGACAAGGCGGAGGACCGCAACAAGTTCTCTTCTATTGTGGATGCCCTTGGCATTGACCAGCCAAAGTGGAAGGAGCTGACCTCGCTGGCCGATATCCACGGCTTTGTGGACGAGGTGGGCTATCCTGTGCTGGTGCGCCCCTCGTACGTGCTCTCCGGTGCGGCTATGAATGTCTGCTACAGTGACGATGATCTGGAGCGCTTCCTGGCCATGGCGGCTGAGGTATCGCAGAAGCATCCCGTGGTGGTGAGTGAGTTCATGCAACGTTGCAAAGAGATCGAGTTTGACGCTGTTGCCGACGGTGGCAATATCCTGGCTTATGCGATTTCTGAGCATATTGAGTTTGCCGGTGTGCACAGTGGCGACGCGACCATCGTTTATCCTGCACAGAAGATATATGTCAAGACTATGCGTGACATCAAGAGCGTGGCCCGCAAGATTGCCGCCGCGCTTAATATCACCGGTCCGTTCAATATCCAGTTCCTGGCCAAGGAGAACTTTGTGAAGGTGATCGAGTGTAACCTGCGTGCGTCGCGCAGCTTCCCGTTTGTCAGCAAGGTCTCCAAGATTAACCTTATTGAGCTGGCTACCAGGGCGATGATGGGTGAGCATCCGGCGCCTGTGAGCAAAGATGTTTTTGACTTTGACTATGTCGGCATCAAGGCGTCGCAGTTCTCGTTCACCCGCCTGCTGCAGGCCGACCCTGTGCTGGGTGTGGATATGGCTTCTACCGGCGAGGTGGGCTGCCTGGGCGACACTTTTGACGATGCGCTCCTTAAATCCATCGTCTCCGTGGGTTATACAGTGCCGCAAAAGGCGATTCTTATTTCTTCCGGTGATGCGCAGCAGAAGGCGTCGATGCTTGATGCCTGCCACCTGCTTTCTGAAAAGGGGTACAAGATTTACGCTACCGGCGGTACGCAGCGCTACTTGGAGGAGAACGGCATCGAGGCGACCCGTGCAGTATGGCCCAGTGAATTTGAGCAGGATCCGTCGCTGGCTGAGAAGTTTGATACCGCTCTCGATTTGCTTGAAAACAAGAAGGTTGACCTGGTGATCAATATCCCTAAGAACTATACCAGGGTGGAGCTCACCAACGGCTACCGCATCCGCCGTGCCGCCGTCGATTTCAATATCCCTCTGATTACCAACGCGCGACTGGCCACCGCCTTCGCCCGCGCCTTCTGCTCGATGGGTATGGACGACCTGTCCATCCGCACCGCCGCCGAGTTTTATCAGAAGCGGTAAGTTTAAGAAGCGAATTCACCTTTTATGAAGCCGCAGGTAACTGCGGCTTCAGTGTTTGTTATTAGCCTACAGATTGAATGTTAGCGGGTTACGATAGTCTTGGGGGAAGAAGCACATTGTGACTTCAAAGATGACTGAACTATTCGATGGTCCTGATGCTTTTGCACTGGATCTTGTGGTAGGTCTTGAAATTCAATAACAGGTGCTTTGCCGATAGCCAGTGATAACTCAACCAGTTTGCTAATCTTGTGATTAAAATTGCCGTTGAGCAGCTGAGATACATAGCTTTTGCTGCACCCAAGATAATTGGCGAGTTGTGTGCTGCTCATTTTGTTGCGCTCCATAAAAGCAGTGATTTCTCTATAGAGATCTGTTTGAATCTTTGCAATCCAGTATCCTTCGCTTTTAATCAATTCTTCTCGTTCCATAATTATCTTGTTTAAATCAGTTGTTTCAAATACTGTTTCTTTAATGAGCGAAACGCTCTGAAGTCTTTTGTCTGCCTGTTTTTGTAGCCACCCATAATGATAATCTTCCCACCAAAGGTAGATATGCCATAAATGCGAATATTCCCGTCTTTGAATTCATATTCCTTTACGCGTTCTTTAGCTGGCGTAACGTCGCGGAACTTTGTTTTAGGCAGAGTCCTATTATTGGCTACCTCGTTCATATAGAAGTATATTTTTTCCAGACTTCGTTTATCTACCTTAGTTAATCCCCGTTCAAATTCATCAATAGGAGCAATCCCGTTTATGAGTAGTTTCTCGAATCTCTGTCGCCCCCTTATGGCGTCCATATGTCTCAATGCAAAGGTAGTCATAATTTGTTAAGCTGCAACTAAACTAATTAATAATTGTTCTTGCCCAAAGATAACATGGATTAAATGGATTTGTGCCGACTTGAACGCGCTATATATCAAATATTTATGATTGTGA
>JAGABI010000027.1 GCA_017614715.1 Bacteroidales bacterium
ATTCGTTGTTAGGAGAAGGAAAAGGAGGTTATGACTTCATAAGATTCGATTCCATTCCAGAAAAGCATCTGGAACATATCGCGCCTCAGACCAAGACCAATGATGAGCCCATCTCTGCCGGGTATTGTGAATATGATGAGGAGTTTATAAACAAGTATTTGAATTGCATGGGCAACTACCTGTTGCTTTCAGCCCCTCATAACGAATCTATAGGCAATAAGCCTTTTGAACTTAAACGCTCAACATACACCCAGTTGCTTCAACAGCGAGAGGTTCAGGATATGACTCCAGATATCGTATGGGACAAGAGCAAAATCTCAACAAGACAAAGTACCATCAAGGCCTTCATTGAAAGTATCTACTAGAGAAGCAAGCCTCAGTTAGGGACTCGCACTATATTACCCTGAAAATAGTAGACTGACAAAACTGTCCACACCGTCCCCGTCGTACATCCCGGCATAGCCGTCTAAAGCGTGGACACGGACAGTGGGAGCAGCGCAACCAGCGCGAGAAGGGGGACTGGATTGACTAGAAAAAAGACATTAGCCAGGATTACCTACCACTTCAGGCATCCGAGCGGGATAACTTTGACGCCATCTTCTCTGGTGTAGGCCGTTTTGCCGCCGGTCAGGACAATGAGCAGGTCTGGTTCCCGGATGGGATTCTGTTTTTCTTCTTTGTTGTATTCGCGCACAAGACTTACTATTTCTTTCAAATGGGTTGCACCGTATTCTATCTCGGCGCTGCCCAGTTTGCATTCAATGAGGGCATAGCGGCCATCACCCATATGAAGCACAAGGTCTGACTCCAAATTGTAGCGGTCACGGTAGTAAGACAGCTCACCACGCTGCTGCTGGGAGTAAGCACGCAGGTCACGGGCACACATATTCTCAAAGATAAAACCGAAGGTCTTCAACTGCGTATGGAGAGCCTCAGGAGTGAGCCCTAATGCTGCAACAGCGATGGACGGGTCTACGAACTCACGCTTGAGACCGCTTCGGATGGCAGTTTTGCTTCGGATAGGCGGGCACCATGCTTCGATGTCTTTAATAACGAAGAGACGATTGAACACTTCCAGATAATCATCCATCGTATCCATAGACACGCTGAACTCTCCGGATGCTGTAATATCGGCAAGGATGGCGGTTTTCTTTGCCAGCGTTGAGACATTGCGGGCGTATGAACGAAGAATCATCCTGGCAATACGTTCGTTACGTTGTACACCGTCTATCCGGTTGATATCATCAGAGCATAACGTATTGATATATTCCTGGGCCGTGAGCAGTCTGGCAACACCTGTACGGGCCTTCAAGGATGCAGGCCAGCCGCCGCGGCAAGCGAGAAAGATAAGGTCCTCCACGGAAAGAGGAGACTGGGCACCGTCAATATCGTAATCAGGATCATCAAAAAGACGCTGCAAAGAGACTTCACCGCTGGATTCCTTAGACTCCCATAGACTCATCGGATACATCTTCATCTTGGCAATACGGCCGGTACCGGAGTGCCTGATCTGCTCCTTCTTCACGGCATTTGAGCCAGTAAGGATGTACAACCCCACATCTGTACGTCCGTCAACATCATTCCTCACCGTATCCCAAAGAACAGGCGCATCCTGCCACTCGTCTATCAGACGAGGATTAGCCCCCTTCAGCAAGAGAGACGGCTTGGTGGCAGCCGTTGCCAGATACTCTGCCGAATTATCAGGATCCTGCATTTTAATAATGCTCTTCGCCTGCTGACTGGCGGTAGTGGTCTTTCCACACCACTTAGGCCCCTCAATAAGCACAGCGCCAAACCCGTCGAGACGGTCCTTCAGCATCCTGTCTGCAGCTCTTTCCAGATATTTCATAACTTCATTCACATTAATTCTATGTCAAAAGTACGACATATTTTCTGGATTCCAATAACCAACCGGAACTTTTGTGGCATTTTGTACGGTGTTTTTGCGGTATTTCAATCGGAACTTTTGCGCTAAGCAAACTCTTAACTTGTCCACACCGTCCCCTCCGTACATCCTGGCACCGCCGTCTAAAGCGTGGATACGGACAGATATCATAACGCCACCGTATATCACGGCACTCGCTCGTCTGGCCGCAGAGCGGCTCAGACCAGCGACCTATAATTGCTCCCGTTAATCGCTTACGCGATTTTCCTCCTTGCGGCTCGGCATAGCAAGCAAGCTTGCTCTGCTCTCGCTCGCTGCGTCGGTTCGCTGCAAGACTGCTGCGGAACAAGTCCTCCGCAGACTTGCTACCGCCTCACCCCACAATTAATATATAGTAAGGCTGCAAGACTGTTTCCCAGCAAGCCGGTCACAGACTTGCACACTATTATCCCCCAACCCCCTAGGGGCTATTAACGCCCGGCAGCTTCGGTGGGTGCACAACCCTCCGGCACCCGCATCAGTGATATTAGACATAATCCCATCGAGATTGTGTAACTGCGCGGGCGACCGGCATTGCCACGCATCAAAGGAGTGATGAGCATCGCCCTACCCTCCCGCGCCAGCGCTTTGCTGATCCGCTTGTTAGCACAATCTGGATTATGTCAAATACACTGCGAAGGTTTAAGCCTCTCCCTCATCTCCCGCACTGCCGGGCGAGGCGGTGCCAGCCAAGTTGCTGCTCTCAAGGGCCTCTGGCCTCAAGGCCCTTTCGGCAGCAGCACACTTTGCGCTTCTTCGCTTGAACGTTATCGGTGCGCTTCCCCCGCTGCGGCAGTCGTTTCCTCCGCCAGCTCCGTAAACCACTGCCTCCGCTACTTGCTTCGTATCAGTGTTTGGTGGTGGCGCGGTAGCGCAAAGTGCCGCGGCTGTCACCTTAGCGCCGGAGGCGCGGGCCTGCGCAGGGGCAAAAGACAGCATCCGGGCTTCGCCCTCCTGCACTCTTTTGCCGCCGCTCCGGCAAGGCATAATTATTACGGGGGTAGTCAAGCACAAGACTTCCGTCGGGATAAATCCCTCCGTAAGTCCTGTGAACGGGGCTCGTCGCGGTTGCCATTCGGCACGACCAAGCGCCGGAAGGGGCTTCGAGTTCCCTCCATTTCCCTTCGCCGATCCCCAAACCTTACGCTACGCTAGAGGTTGTGGGGGCTCAGGTCATTCCAGTCACTCCAAGCCCTCTGCACCACCGACGGGGCGGGCCGTTCCGGCCCGGGCTGCTCCGGTCGTCTTCGCCTGCGCTTCAGACCACCTCCGCAGCCGGCAGCTCCGCTTCGCTCCGCCCCTTGGCCGTTTACAGACTGTTCCACAGACTGTAAGCAGCCAAGGCCTGCGCACTGGTACACGCGCCCGCTTTGGTGGAGATGCGACCCGCCGTCACCCGCGCTGACGGCGACCCTTTTACAAAAACTCTCAACTCTTCAGCAGCGGCTAACGCCGCTGCGGTGGGGTTGTTGGAGTATCTGTTTTTGTCTATCTTTGCTGTTGGGCGCAACTCCTCCCAACTACTTGGTAATTTCCTTTTAACCCAAAACTTGTATCTTATGACACAGCTGCGCCCGAATCTCCTTTTCTCCGACATGTATGGCTCTGCAGGGGCATATACCGCCTATCATAGAGGTGGTAAGTGTTTCCTGCGCAAGCGGGTGCGTTCCGCGAACAACCCGGGAAC
>JAGABI010000028.1 GCA_017614715.1 Bacteroidales bacterium
TATATATAATGTAAATATCGGTATGCTAATATACGAAAAAAATGCAAAAATCTTCACGCCGCACGCTTATTTTTATCTAAATATGCTTCAAGACCGTAAAAGGTGATGACTATTTGGCGCAAAAGAAAAGGGTGGCGCGAGGCCACCCTGAGTCTGTTATTATATAGCGTTAAGTGTCGTCAATATCCTCCCAGGCGAGGGGCGCTATATACAAACGGTTCAACAAAGGACTGCTTTTCTCCCTCGCTGTAAAGAACAGATAGAACTTGCCTTCCACGACAACCGCAGAAGGTTTATACAGTCTCTTCATCCCAATTGATTGATTGGTTATCAGCGGTTTGCGAAGAAATCTGAATCTTTCTCCATCCTCACTCTTTGCCAGACATATATCGGCCTTGTTAATATTGCTTTGAACAACGGCATAAAGGTCTGTCTGATTATTTGGAGCAAAAAACAAATCCATGTGCCATGGCTGGTAAAGACGGTTCCGGCCGCGAAAACGAACTGTTTTCATATAATTGAAATGCCCTTCAAAAGAATCGCCTTCCCATAGGCTGACGCCATGACAGCGGAACCGGCTATATAGTCCCAGCGCTTCTGTATAGTTCAGCAATTTATAGACTTTTTGCTCTAATCTTTTTGGAAGGTGGTACATTATCCTGGAACAGAAGCGGATATCCATCGCATAAGCCCTTGGTTTATCGCGATAAGACAGGAACGTAGGGCAAACTTCTTTGTCTTTATGCCGGTACAAATCCATGAGTTGCGCTTCTTTCAGATAATGAACCTGCCGGTTCTCTACGTAACAGCCAAAAGTTGCCCGCGACATCCCCAGTGCATGTGTTCCTGACGTATAATTTTCACGCCAATACACATATAGTCTGCCTTCGTTAAACAATACTGTCGGGTCGGAATTATAGCCTTCTTTGGGTTTATCCTTTATTGTGCAATAAAACTGCCATTCTACAGGCAGCTCCCCATCTTTAGCGTCAGAATAACAGAGCCGTGGATTCTCCATTTCTGCATTGTCGCCATAATTAGGAGTATATGCCATCCACCATTTGTGACCTTCAAAACCTTCCTCTATATAGCGTACGCACGGATGGACAACATCGCCAAACGTCTCTTCTTTTGTTGGATCTTCTACATGGCAAGGGTACCAGGAAGACAAAACGTCGGTGGTAGAACGCCCGCATAGACGATATAGCAAGCGCCGATAAATAGAGGCAATATTACGAAGGCCCTTCTCCATTCCTTATAGCGCATCTACTTTATACCACGGTGCGTTTGGATCCGGACAATTGTAAAATGCAGCATTTACCTGCCCATGACTATCCTGCGGGCACTTTGTATCAATATAACAGAACAATCGCCACAAAAAACTGTTCGCCTTCGGAAAGTGCAAGGCTGCTTCGCGGCTCACAGAGCCAAGTATGACTCCCCGGCCTGGTTTTGCAGCCTGTTTAACCAGATACCACACGCCGAAGCGCTTGATATGGCATATGTTCCGGCGGCGTTTCATCCACCAGAGGGCATATTCTGAGTCAATTCTGGGAATCTTGCTTCGTGAAGAGAACCCGGGGTATACTGCTTTCTTATAGAGCTGTTTGACGGTCCAACCTAACTTCTTGTAAACAGGAGAAGAATTATTATTGGGAAATCCGTATAAGATAACCTGCGGGTTCTCCGCAGCAAATGCTGCTGTTTTTTCAAGAATAGCCCGGAAAACGCCCTTCCCTTGAAAAGAAGGCAGCACACTGCTATCAGCAGATGCATATGCCTCCATTCCATTCAGATCATTCCTCCAACAAGCGCGTGCTCCCACAGGTTGCCCATCCCAATACGCCAAAAAGAGAACAGAGGGGCCATATATATTGTCCAGATACTTTGCCTTGAAATAATCCTCCGTTACATAATCACAACCAAACGTTCTGTTCGCCACAGAGCGAAAAGCCAAGATTTCTTCCTGAGTGGCTTGATTGGACCAGGTTTGTCTTATTTGAAGCATATACGCTAATATACGAAAAAAATGCAAAAATCTTCACGCCGCACGCTTATTGTCACCTGAAAACGCTTCAAGACCGTAAATGAAGATGACTATTTGGCGCAAAAGAAAAGGGTGGCGCGGGGCCACCCTGAATCTATTTGTTATGATTGGATTAAATGTCGTTAATAACTACCATCCTACCATACAGCGGACGCCGTGGCCGATGGAGAGACAATCTTCACCGCCATCCTGCTTAATACCACCGTTCATGGTGTCGTTTTCGTATTTGGCATTATCAACCTTCATCTGTATGCTGTAGGCCGTAGGGCAGAGATTCTGCCAGTAGCGGGATGTCCACAGGTTCACTTTCCATCCTCGCGTTTCCACGGTGTATGCAGTATTCCACAATGTAACACTCATTGTTCTGATACCTCCTTTGTATATAGTACCATTGTATGGGAGAAACAGAGTGCCGTTTGTACCAGATATGGATACTCCGTAGTAGCTGCCGTTAGCACCTGCATCATCATTGGCATAGCCGTCCAGGACGTCGTAGGTCATAACCTTATATCCAGGAGGGCACGGGTCGTACATGGTCTTGGTATGCGCGTCGCCAAGCTTGGACTCAAAATTATGATAATTGTAGAAGGAACCGCCTCCCCAGATCAGGCACCATGGCAAATTATAATTGTCCGCACCCCATGAATTGAACGTCATGTAATTGCCTGCGTATTTAAGGAAAGGCTTTTCGGGATGTAAAGCGTAAGCATCTATCATACGATAACCGCCCTCGTCTCCATTTGTATACTCTGCGACAGTAAATCCTATTGGAGAACCGAAGGGATAGTAAAGGCCGCAACCCTGCTCGCTGTAATAATTGATTTCATCGTATGCACCCAGGTTGCGATCCATAACCGCATAAGTTTTCCCGGAAGTCTTGGATGTAATGTTGATTGTATTTGGCTGGCTGGTGCACCAAATATGCCATGTCCAGACTTTTGTGCCGTTGTTTGTGAGTGTCAACTTGGCATTTCCCTTGTTTCCGGTAGCCTTGAAATAAATCCAGTCGCCCGAAAAGAAAACGTTGCTGACACAATTGTTCTGGTTCAGGGTAATCTCCACCCCGTTGCCGGAAAGATCACATCCGCCGCCTGTAGGGTATGCCTCCCCTTCGCCGTCAGCAAAGCCTATGGAAGCCCAATCGACCTCCTTGCCGTTACCAGCAAGTCCTGTGTAAAACTTATAACCATCCGGATTTATGTCATCCGTATCAATAATGTAGCTGTTAGATGTATTGGTAATACCATCCGCAGTACCGTCGATTGAACTCAGGTTGGTTTGTGAGATAACAGGGTAGAATCTGTAAGCATACCCCTGTTTGAGAGTTAGGGACATATCGGGGGTAACTGCGCGATGATACTTGCCTGCGCTATCCTTGAGTTTTACTGTGACAAGGGAACCGCTGAGGTCAACCGGGTACACCATCATGCAGAATGTGTAGGTCTGTCCGGCGCTGAGTACTATACCATTGCCGCTGCCCAGGGCGAGCGATACCGTATTGCTTGTTGTCGTGTTTGACAAAACTATGCCGCTTGCGGGAGTAGTTGAAGTGTTGAAGGGCTGCCCAACGTTCAGATTGCCTCCTGTCACAAAAGATGCGTTATCAGAACAGAGTGAGAGTTCAGTGTATGTATTCGTATCCAGAACGGTCACATACAGAACCACCAGCGAGCCGATATGGCTCATTCTGAAGTTGCAGGAGTTGTCTACAGGGGTGGCGTGCGACAGCAAATAATCAGCTGAGCCGATGTTGAAAGTGCTGCCGTCAACGCTGGCCTGAGTCTGTCCCGTATAGTTCACCGGAACAGATGTGGATGAGAGGCCGTCGGCAGGGTTGAAAGGATAGTATGCAGCATAACCTGTTCCCGCCGTGAGCGCGAAGCCGTTGCCGTTGAACACGCAAGAAGTTGCAGTGCGGCTCTTGAGTGTGAACCTAGCCTGTGGAGCGCCCGAAACGGTGTAAGGGAAAATGCCGAGCATATCGTTGTCGGCGAATTTAAATGTGGCACCCTCTGTACTACTAATCGTAAGCACTGTCTTGGTATCGGGTAAATCTTCATCGTCAAGAATGAAGTCATCTACATTTACGGAAGGTTCATATACTATTGAGCCGTCATTCACGAGGACCAGGTCGCACATCGTAGACGTGGAGTCTTTCTGGAAAGGCTCCTCACTGGTCGTACATGAATACGTAATGGCTGCGAGCAGAAGTACTGCCACAAAAATGCTTTTTTTCATAGTTGCTTGCTTTATTAATTATCCCACGGCATAGTGTCGGGGTCATCGACGGTCGCATCAGAAGTCTGGCATAAGCGCCGCCGCAATAAAATACATACATCTACTTGCGGAGGGAGATAAGGAGGTTTTCTTTTCATCGTTGTATACAAATGATTATTTATGACAAATTTCTTTGATCAGAAGGTGCAGTTATAGCGATATGCATACCCCTGCCTGAAGTTTTTACTTGTCAGGATTGTGCTGTATTCTGCGCCTGAACTGGTTTTGAGTTTCAAGGTGACGGTAGATGAACTAAGATCTACAGGGGCCACCATAATGCAGAAGCGGTAGGTCTGATTGGCGGTGAGATCTATGCCGCTGTCGCTGCCGAGTGTAAGGGAAATCTTGTCGCTGGTCGCAGTATTGGCTATCTCAATGCCCTGGGCGGGCGTTCCGTCGCTGGGCAGGGTGATGCTCTGCCCGACGTTGATGGTGCCGCTTGTTACAAACGATGCCGAACTTGAATTGAGCGACAACTCGGTGTATGTGTTTGACTCCGGGGCTGTGGCGTCTATCACCACCAGAGAGCCTATGTGGCTCATCTTGAAAAAGCATCCACCGCCAGAAGGAGTGGCGTTAGCGATAAGGTAGTCGGCTGAACTGATGTTGAAGGTACTGCCGTCAACGCTGGATTGAGTCTGTCCGGTATAATTGACGGGAACGGAGGTGGCAGTGATGTCGTAGGAGGGATAGTACGGATAGTACGCGCCATAATCAACCCCATCCTTCAGGGCAAAGCCGGGGCACTTCAATGAGAATGTGGTAGCATCGATGCTATTGAGAAAGAACGGCATCTGGGGAGCATTCTCTACGGTGTACGGGAATATGCCCAGGCGTTCGCCGTCAACAAAGGTGAATCTTACACCTTTCTCTAAGAATGTGAGTATTGTCTTGGTGTCGGGGGCATCGTTTTCAATGGCGAAATCTGCCACAGACATACGGGTATCATCAACAATAGAGTCATCCTCGCCAGGATTCTCATCGCCAACGATAGTTATGGTACTATCATCATTGATAGGCTCTTCCTCGACTGTACACGAGCATGCTAATGCTGCGACCAGCAGGATTGTCACGAATAAATACCTTTTCATTATTATGAACACTGACTTTGAACAATAAAGTTAAAAAGAAAAACTGATGTCGTCAAGTATAAAAAGAATATTGTTTTAAAACAGATATTCTTGTCTGCAAGAAATGTCACTCATAAATCGAGAGTGCATTGATATTTCCCGAAAATAGAAAAGGGTGGCGCGAGGCCACCCTGAGTCTATAGGTCTTTTATCTCTTCGAGGGGGATACCTGTCGCCCCTGCGATAATATCTGGAGAGACACCAAGTAGCTTGAGTTTGGCAGCACTTTGCCTACGTCCCTCTTCACGTCCCTCTTCACGTCCTTGTTCACGTCCTTGTTCGAGTCCTTGCTTGAGTCCTTGTTCGAGTCCTTGCTTGAGTCCTTGCTTGAGTCCTTGCTTGAGACCCTGTTCTCGTCCTTGTTCGAGACCCTCTTCGAGGCCTTCCTGACGATATTCCTTCAGAGTCTCCTCGTATTCAAATTCGTTCATGACAGATTCCTTGTAGTTGTGCTTATCCTTTGCCTTGTAGCCATGAAGATCGGCGGCATCGAACATCTGCACGAGCATGTCATCATCCATCTCCTTGGGACGTTCGCCAAACGATGACATGGTTTTCATGGCTACGGCAAACTTGCTCAAGAAAGATGAGCCCTCCTCCAAATCTTCAAGGCTGTCAGCAAATTTAGGAAGTTCTATGAAGATATGCAATATCTTGTCATTCAGTACGGTTGTCTTCTCCGCATCCATGTCGCACATCGCAAGCCTTACGGGCGCATGGCTTACCTCCGGAAAGATGTTCTCCCCGGTGATGGCAATTAGGTACGTCTTTTCAACGCGGTAATCCTTGCCCCTGGTGTAAGTGTAATTCTCAAGGATGGATGCCGAGGTGTACACCAGCGCCCGCTCCACGAAAGATGTCTTTGCATAGTTCTGCATCTCCACTATAACGCGCGAGCCGTCCTTACACTTGCAATAGACGTCGAAGCTCATTCGCCGAACGCTGCCGACAGGTACAAATACATCCCTGTCGAGATACTCCAGGTCTTCTATTACCCGGTCGTCGATGATTCTGTTGAGAAGGCCTATCAGAAGACCCTTGTTGATTTCGGAGCCGAAAAGTCTCTTGAAGCCCCAGTCTGAGGTCGGTATTATATACCGCTGCCCCTCATTGTAGATTTGTTGCACCATAGTAACACAGTGTAAAAGGATTAAACAAAAACCGGTATCGGCATAATGCCGCCCGGAGCGTTACTATTAGTGCCTGAATCGGGAGTCTCAAGCAAAATCGGTAAAACGTGAGCGGGCCCCCCGTAACTGGGTCTGTAATGAATCTCCGTCCGCCGTCAGCGACTCCGTCTTCGGATGGCACAAAGATAATACAACTGCACAAAAAAGAAAAGGGTGGCGCGGGGCCACCCTGAGTCTATATAAGAAATTGGTTATACGAGGATAATGGCTTATGACCCTACCATGCAGCGGACGCCGTGACCAATGGTGAGGGCGTCATCATTGCCATTCTGTTTTACACTGCCGTTCATGGTGTCGTCCGGGTACTTACTTCCTCCACTGACCCTCATCTCAATAGAGTACGCAGAAGGGCAAAGATTCTGCCAATAGCGGGATGTCCAGAGGTTTACTTTCCAGCCTCGTGTAGCAACAGTGTACCTAGTTCCGCCAATAGGCTCTGTCTGAAACGTTCTGAGTCCTCCGCGGTAGATGGTCCCGTTATACGGGAGGAACAGAGTTCCGTTGGAACCAGATATGGATACTCCGTAGTAGCCGCCGTTCGCACCTGCCGCATCGTTGGCATATCCGTCAAAGACATCATACGATATCACCTTATATCCCGGAGGACACGGGTCATACATTGTCTTGGAATAGTTGTAGCCATAAGCACCGGTAGTATAATTACCTTTGTAATACGATCCTGAACCCCAGAGCATAGCATACGGCTCCTGATAACCGGAGGCACCCCATGAATTGAATGACATATAATTGTCACCATATTTAAGGTAAGGTTTTTCCGGATGTAGAGCGTATGTGTCTATCATACGCCATCCACCCTCGTCTCCACTGGAGAATTCAGAAACGGTAAAGCCTATGTAGTGGCCGTACACATAGTAAAGGCCGCAAGCTTCCTCACTGTAATAATAATTCGGTAGAGTACATTCATCGTAAGCACCCAAGTTACGATCCATAACTGCATATACATGGCTGTTGACCTTGGACGTGATGTTAATTGTGCTTGGCTGGTTGGTGCACCATATATGCCAAGTCCATACTCTTGTGCCGTTGTTGGTAAGGGTCAATTTGGCATTTCCCTTGTTTCCGCTGGCTTTGAAATAGATCTTGCCGTTATCGTAAAATACATTGTTTATACAACTGTTCTGGTTCAGGATAATCTCGACACCGTTGCCTGAAATTGAACTGCCGCCACCTGTAGGGTATGCTTCTCCTTCACCGTCAGTAAAGCCTATAGAAGCCCAATTGGGAGCATTGCCGTTACCAGCAACATTTGCCGTGAACATATATCCATCGCTGTTAATGCTACCCACATTCACGATGTAGCTGTTGGCAGTGCCGCTGGCGCTTAGGTTGGTAACAGCATCCAATTTACAGCTGTACCTGTACGCATAGCCCTGCAGGAGATTCTTATTGCCCACGTATGCAGTATGTTCTACATTAGAGCTATCCTTGAGTTTTATGGAGACTATGCCTGTGACGTTGGTGGGCGGTACCATCATGCAGAAGCGGTATGTCTGTCCTGCTGTAAGGGCAATACCGCTGCCGGTGCTGCTGCCGAGTTTGAGGGTCATCTTGTTGGCAGTAGACGTTGAGGTGATTGCAATACCTTGTGTAGGGTTAGCGTTTGTGCCCTGGGTGTAGGTTTGCCCCACGTTCAGGGTTCCCGTCTGGATGAATGATGCGGAGCTGGAGTTCAGGGAGAGCTCTTTGTATGTGGCGCTCTGCCCGATGGTGATATCCATCACCACCAAGGCTCCGATGTGGCTCATCTTGAATTGGCAGGCGCCACCGGAGGGCGCAGCTTGTGCCAGAAGGTAATCTGCGCTGCTGATGTTGAAGTTGGAGCTGGTGGATGCCGCGGGTGTAGTCGCGGTGGGCTGCCATTGTCCGGTATAGTTCACCGGAACCGCAGTGTAACTCAGCTGGTCGGTGGGATTGTACGGATAGTATGCAGCATAACGAACTCCCGAACGGAGGGAAAAACCGGGGCAGTTGAAATAGCAAGATTCGGCGCTGCTGCTTTTTAGTGTAAACGGCATCTGCGGCGCACCCGATACAGTGTATGGAAATACGCCGATGCGGTCTCCCGTGGTGAAGGTGAAATGGGCTCCTGAATTGTCGAAACTAAGCACTGTCTTGGTTTCGGGATTCTCTTCGTCGTCTAGGATGAAATCCTCTACCATCACGGCAGGTTCATCCACTATTGTGCCGTCATCTACGAGGGCGATGTCAGACAAAGAAGATGCAGGATCCTCCAGGAAAGACTCCTCCCTGGTCGTACAAGAGTACGTAAAGAACGCGAGCATAAGAAATGCCGCAAACGCAAAGATATTTCTTTTCATAATCACTATTGTTTGCTAGATGGTGGTTGGATTAATCACCCCAGGGCATAGGGTTGTCGGGGTCGGTAAATTCCAGATCAGAGCCGGTCTGGCATACGCGCTCCAGCATAAGCAAGCATACGCCTGCCTGCGGAGGGATATAAGTCTGTTTACGTTTCATCTTTGTGTACAGTTGTTGTTAAAGAACAAAGTTACAAAGTAATTTGATAACTACAAGAGTATCAAAATAATATTTTTTGCCCGACCCCGTGAAAGGCTCGAGAAGCCAGGCATCCAGCCACAAGCCCTCCCCAGGGGGAGGGTTGGGAGCAATATAGTAAGGCAATTCACAAGCCCTTCCCTGAGGGAAGGGTGTGGGATGGGGTCATAAATAGGCCAGAGGCCCGTGAAAGGCATACGAAAAAAGGTGGCGTAACACCACCTTCTTCCGCGAGCCTTTCACGGGACTCGAACCCGCGACCTGCTCATTACGAATGAGCTGCTCTACCGACTGAGCTAAAAAGGCTTTAACGGGTGCAAATATATAGCTATTCTAAATATTTGTCAATAGCCTTTGCTATGTCGTCACCGCGCAGATTCCGCTGCAGGATAGTGCCGTCGGGGCCTATGAGCAGTATCTGGGGGATGCCGGAAACGCCGTAATCGTCGGTTGCAGTATTGTCTTCCGTATAGATTACCGGGTACTTTATCTCCATCTGTTCAACAGCCTTCAGGGCAGCGTCCTTCTTGTCCCAGACGTTGATGCCGACAACCTGTACGCCTTTGTCTGCGTAGTTCTTGTCGATTTCAACCAGGTAGGGGATCTCACGGCGGCAGGGGCCGCACCAGGATGCCCAGAAATCTATGAGCACATATTTGCCGGTGCCTGCAAATGCAGAGAGTGACAGGGGTTCTCCCGCAGCATCGGCGCCAGCGATATCCTTGAATTTGCATCCGGCGGAGGTAGCCTCAACGGCAGCGAGGGCAGTGCGCATCTTTTGCACGCGCTCGTCTTGCTTGATGAAGTCGGCAGCGTCGGCAATATACTCGTCAAGTTCGCTCTGGGATTCAAATTCATACAACTTCTGGCCGAGGGCTATCCTGCCGATGGCGTTGTCTTTGTTGCTGGCAAAGGCCTTGTCGATAGCTGCATTGGCACTCTCCTCGTCCTCTGCAGCGCGCAACTCAGATATGAATTGATGGAACGATTCTGTGAGCGGACCGGCCTGTACGCGGTCTGTGGAATCCAGGTCAATGACAATTGTACCGGCCTCCGGGACGAAAGTCGCATTGTGGACGTTGGGCCCCTTCTGGTCAAGGAAAATGGAGTAGAGAACTGTGGGGTCGGCCTCTCCCTTGAAAGAGAATTCGCCATTGATCACAGTTGTGGTGTCGGCCTCGCCGGTAATGTTGTTGTGGAGGATTACCAGCGCGCCGTTTACATCGTCGGTGGGGGTCAGGGTCCCCTTGACGGTAAAAGAATTGCCGTTGCTGCAAGAGGCTGCAGCAGCGGCAATCAGTATTATCGAGAATAATCTTTTCATACTCTTCAGATAGTATGTTACCATGCGAGGGCGCTGGCTCCGAGGATGGCAGCGTCGGACTCTTTGAGCGCGGAAGGAATCACAGCCACCTTGCCCTTCCAGATGGGGAGCAGGTTGGCCTCCATAGCCTCCTTGAGCGGTTTGAAGATGAAATCGCCGGCACGTGCCAGTCCGCCGAATACCACGATGGCTTCGGGGGCGCTGAACGCAACGAAATCGGCAAACTGGCGGCCGAGCATGGCTCCGGTAAAGTTGAATACGTCAATGGCCAGTTTGTCGCCCTTGACAGCTGCTTCATAAACATCTTTTGATGTAATGTCGGCAACCTCGTTCAGGAGGCTGTCGGCATATTTGCCGGTGCCCAGCCACTCGCGGGCGGTGCGTGCCACCCCGATTGCAGAGGCGTATGCCTCCAGGCAGCCGAACTTGCCGCAGCCGCACTGGCGGCCGTTGTATCGGACAACATTGGTGTGACCCAGTTCGCCTGCGAAGCCGTCGTGACCGTAAACGAGCTCACCGTTAATGATGATGCCGCTGCCCACGCCGGTGCCGAGGGTGATCATGATGAAGTTTTTCATGCCGAGGGCTGCGCCGTATTTCATCTCGCCCATCGCTGCCGCATTGGCGTCGTTGGTGAGGGTTACAGGCACGCCCAGCTTCTTCTCCATATATTTTTTCAGGGGAACGGCACCCTTGTTTGCCCAGGGAAGGTTGGGGGCGAAAGCAATCTCGCCGGTGTAATAGTTGCCGTTGGGAGCGCCGATTCCGACACCCTGAAGCTGGTCCATACCGACGCCTTTAGCAAGGTCTTTGATGGTGTCGCATACGGAATCCATAAACTTTTCGCCTTCGTCGGCACCGTATTAAGATGTGATGACGGTCTGTGCGATAATCTCGCCGCGACGGTCCACGATGCCGATTTTGGTGGTCTGGCCACC
This sequence comes from Bacteroidales bacterium, assembly GCA_017614715.1. GTDB lineage: Bacteria > Bacteroidota > Bacteroidia > Bacteroidales > UBA932 > Equibacterium. Next base: position 11,445 of record JAGABI010000028.1, read on the forward strand.
TATGTCAACGCCTACTACGTAAGGTTTGTCCATTTTTTATATCTCTTTTAGAGGGTTTAACTACTCGACGGGGATATTCTTGTTAACATTCTTGTGACCTGCGAGGCCGTAGAACAGCAGGAATGCGAGGCAGGCAACCAGCAGCCAGTAGCTGGGCATTGAGCCGACCTTGTCTGCCAGCAGGTTCTGCAGGAACGGGATGATACCGCCGCCGCAAACCAGGGTCATGAAGATACCGGAAGCGGGAGCCGTGTATTTGCCGAGGCCTTCGGTGGAGAGGTTGAAGATTGAACCCCACATCACGGAGGTGCAGAGACCGCAGAGAGTCAGGAAGCCGAGGCTCATGGGAACTGTGTACTTGCCTATGGTGATGGTGCTGCTCTCAGGGGTGAACATAGCCAGGATGAGGAGCAGGATTGCTACGCCTGAGGTGGTGATGAGCATCGCCTTGCTGGATACCTTGCCGCCGATAGCGCTGCCGATGAGACGGCCGATGAGCATGCAGAACCAGTATGCACCGATAAATGTACCTGCAATGGCGGGACCTACGTTAGCAAGGCTGGAGAAGTGGATGTTGGCGGTGTTGGGGATGCCGACCTCGATACCTACATAGAAGAAGATGGCGATTGCACCAAGCACAAAGTGACGGAAGCTCAGCGGGCTGTGCTCGTCTTTCTTGGCACTGCCAGCCAGGCGGGCAGCCTTCTCTTCTGCAGTCTCCATGTGCGGTTCGGGAATCTTTGTGAAGAGGATTACCAGGAATGCGATGGCAAAGATGGCCATTGCGATAATCATCACGGGAGCCGCTTTTGCTACGGTTGCGTCCTGGATGGAACCGCCCACGAGCCAGCCGACCATGATGGGAGCGATGGTACCACCGATGGAGTTGCAGCTGCCGCCCATCTGGATGAGTTGGTTACCCTTGTTTCCGCCACCGCCGAGGGTGTTGAGCATGGGGTTGACCACGATGTTGAGCATACACATTGAGAAGCCTGCTACGAATGCACCGAGTACATAAACGAAGAAGCTCTCTGCATAGCCGGAAAGGAACTGGATGGCAACGCCGATGAAGCCTACGATAACCGCTGCCAGGGCGGTGAACTTATAACCCTTGCGGCGCAGGATGATACCTGCGGGGATACCCATGCAAGCGTATGCGATAAAGTTTGCGAGAGTACCAAGCTGGCTGAGAGCCTTGCTTGCGCCAAACTGGTTGGTGACAACTACACCCATCGAACCTGCGAGGTTGGTGACGAATGCAATCATAAAGAACAGGGCAAACATCACAATGATGGCCGCAGTGTAGTTCTGTTTCTTAGTCTCTGTCATAATGGTATTGATTTAGATAAATAATTGCCAAACGGGTAAATCTCCACTAAGGTAAAAATTTTATTCCAAAAAATGAATAAAGAGTCCGCTGCGGAGTTTAGGTTCGAACCAGGTCGTCTTGGGAGGCATGATGTTGCCGGTATCGGCAATGTTGATCAGCTGGTCCATGGAGACGGGGTAGAGGGCGAAGGCCACGGCCATTTCGCCGGAATCGACACGCTTCTTGAGCTCTCCCAGGCCGCGGATGCCGCCCACAAAGTCGATGCGTTTGTCGGTGCGGAGGTCCTTGATGCCCAGGATCTTGTCCAGGACGAGATTAGAGAGCACAGTAACATCCAGTACCCCGATGGGGTCGCTGTCGTTATAAGTCCCCGGCTTAGCGGTGAGTGAATACCATACGCCCTCAAGATACATTGAGAAGTTGTGCAGTTTCTCCGGACGGTAAGGCACGTTGGAGGGGCAGTGGCAGGGGAGTTCGCACTCGCACTTGCCGCCGTCCAAGGTGCAGTCGCAACGGCACTCCACCTCGAAATCTTTCTGGAGCGCCTCTATGAACTGCTTGGCTGTGAGACCATTGAGGTCTTTGACCACGCGGTTGTAGTCCATAATCTTGAGTTCGCTCTGAGGGAAAGCAACCGCCATGAAATAATTGTATTCCTCGTCGCCGCGGTGGTTGGGATTCTGCTCGCGCTTCTCCACTCCGATGCGGACGCTGGCCGCGGTGCGGTGGTGGCCGTCGGCTATATACATGGCGTCTATCCCGGAGAATTCCTTGGTGATGGCGGCGATGGTGGCATCATCGTCTATTATCCAGAGGGTGTGTCCTATGCCGTCCTCTGCCACAAAGTCGTATTCAGGTTCGCCCTTGATGGTGCGGGAGATAATATCGCCCAGCACAGCGTTGTCGCGGAAGGCCAAAAATACCGGCTCTACGTTGGCGTTCTGGGCGCGGAAGTGACGCATACGGTCGTCCTCTTTCTCCTTGCGGGTGAGTTCGTGCTTCTTGATGGCCCCGGAGAGATAGTCATCTACATAGGCGCAGAGCACAAAGCCGTACTGGGTGCGGCCGTCCATGGTCTGTGCATACAAATAATAGTTCTCCCGTTTCTCCTGGACAAGCCAGCCGTTGGCCTGCCATCTCTTGAGATTCTCCACAGCCTTGTCGTAAACGCGCTGTTCGTGCTCGCCGGCTATGGGGTCGAAATCGATTTCCGGCTTGATTATGTGAAGCAGCGATTTCTCGCCGGCCTCGGCCTTCGCCTCCTCAGAATTGAGCACATCGTAGGGGCGAGAAGCAACTTCGGCCGCGTATTTTTTAGGCGGCCGAAGTGCAGCAAAAGGTTTTACTTTTACCATATTATATTAGAATTTGTTCAGTTGGAACCGTGTGCAGCCATCCTTGAAGAATGCGCAAATCTGGTTGGCGGCGGCAAGGCCGGCGTTGAGGTTGGCCTCCGCGGTCTGGGCACCCATCTTCTTGGGGGTCGCAAACACCCGCTCGCCAAATTTCTCGCGAAGGGCGGCATAGTTGGAAGGTGCGATGTCGGTGGCATATTTGAGGTCGGGGCGCTCTTCAAGAGCCTTCTCCAAACCGGCTTCGTCAATCACCTCCTTGCGGGCGGTGTTGATGAGGGTTGCACCCTTGGGCATTTTGGTGATGAGGTCGTAACCGATGCTGCCGATTGTCTCAGGGGTTGCGGGGATGTGAACAGATACAAAGTTGCAGCTGGAGTAGAGCTCCTCTACGCTGGCTGCGGGGGTGGCGCCCATCTCTGAGATCTTCTCTGCCGGGATGAACGGGTCAACTGCCATCACGCTCATACCCAGCGCCTCGGCTTTCTTGCCCACCAGGCGGCCGACATTGCCAAAGGCCTGGATGCCGATTTTCTTGCCCATCACCTCACTGCCGGTGGCGGGGGTGAACTGGTTGCGGCACATGAAAATCATCATTGCGATGGCGAGCTCAGCCACTGCGTTGGCATTCTGGCCGGGGGTGTTCATTGCCACTACCTTGTGTGCGCTGAGTGCGTCGAGGTCAAGATTGTCGAATCCTGCACCTGCGCGGACCACAATCTTGAGATTCTTGGCGGCTTCTACCACCTCTGCGGTGACCTTGTCGCTGCGGACAATCATCGCATCCGCATCGGCAACGGCTGCCAGCAACTCCTCTTTGGAGGTGTATTTTTCAAGCAGCGCCAGGGTATGGCCAGCCCCTTCAACTATATTTTTTATGCCAGCCACGGCTGCGGCTGCGAAAGGTTTCTCTGTTGCAACTAAAACTTTCATGATATGCTATTTATGAAGTTGTTCAAATTCCTGCATGCAGGCGATCAGCGCCTCCACAGCCTCTACGGGGCATGCGTTGTAAAGAGATGCGCGGAAGCCGCCTACGCTGCGGTGGCCCTTGATGCCGACCATGCCGCGTGCCTTTGCAAACTCCATGAACTCATCCTGCAAAGCCTCCTTGCCGGGAGCCATAACAAAGCATACGTTCATGATGGAGCGGTCCTCTTTGGCTGCGGTGCCCACGAACATGCTGTTGCGGTCAATCTCGTCGTAGAGCATGCCGGCTTTCTTTACGTTGATCTTGTTGATGGCCTCAACGCCGCCGAGATTCTTGAGCCACTTGAGGGTCTCGTTCATCACAAAGATGGAGAATACGGGCGGAGTGTTGAACATGGAGCCGCCGTCAATGTGGGTCTGGTAGTTGAGCATGGTGGGGATGTGGCGGCTCACCTTGCCCAGGATATCCTTGCGGACTATTGCGAATGCTACACCTGCAGGGCCGACGTTCTTCTGTGCGCCACCGTAGATAATGCCGTACTTTTTGATGTCGATGGGACGGCTCATGATGTCGGAAGACATATCGGCAATCAGGGGGACGGGGCTGTCAAAATCCTCGCGGATCTCGGTGCCGTAGATGGTGTTGTTGGTGGTAATATGGAAATAGTCCACGTCTGTGGGAATTGTCCAGCCCTTGGGGATATAGCTGAAGGTCTTGTCGGCAGAAGAAGCGACTACCACGGTCTCGCCCAGCGCGGAGGCCTCTTTGCATGCTTTCTTTGCCCAGACGCCGGTCTCCAGGTATGCAGCCTTCTTCTCCAGCAGGTTCATGGGCACGCACAGGAACTGGGTCGATGCACCGCCGGCCATGAACAGCACTTCATATTCTTCCGGGATATTCAGCAACTCTCTCCAGAGCGCACGGCACTCGTCCATGACTACGCCCCATTCCTTGGAACGGTGCGAAACCTCGATAACCGACATTCCGGTACCCATAAAATCTTTAAGAGCCTCTATTGCAGCATCGATAGCGACTTTTGGGAGCACGCAGGGACCTGCGTTAAAATTGTAAGCTTTCTTCATTGATTATGTCTGTTATATTGTTATTCAGATTAGTGGCGTAAAGGTATAAATTCTTCGGTGGTTTTTTCGCAATAGTGGCACAATAGTTTGACTTTTTTACCCTCTTTGATTGTCTTGAAGCGGGTGGTCACCGCCTGGCGGTTGGTGACGCACATGGGGTTGGAGCACTTTGCAATGCCTACAACATCTGCAGGAAGGTCGATTTTCTTTTTGGATACCACCTCATAATTGCGGATAATGTTAACCGTGGCGTCGGGAGCGGCCAGCGCGATGCGGCTGAGTTCTTCGTCGGCAAAGAAGCGGTCGGCAATCTTTATTATTCCCTTCCTCCCGAGCGACTTGCTCTCCAGGTTAACGCCGATGGTCACGGGGTTCTTTGCATGGCTCAGGTCCAGTATGTCAATTACCTGGAAAATGTTCTGGGCGGGGATATGGTCCAGCACGGTGCCGTCCTTGATGGCACTGACCTTCAGTTGGGTGTTCTTTTCTGACATGGCTTCCGGTTTATTTGTATCCGAGCAGGCACGCAATTATCGCCATCCGCACATACATGCCGTTCTCTGCCTGTTTATAATAATAAGCGTAGGGGGTGTCATCTACATTGTCCGCTATCTCGCCCACGCGCGGGAGAGGGTGGAGGATCTTCATGTTGGGGCGTACCCCCTCAAGCATAGGGCGTTCAAGGCGGTACACATCCTTGACCTTCTCATATTCCATAGGGTCGCTGAAGCGCTCCTGCTGCACGCGGGTCATATAGAGGATATCGCAATCCTTGAGATGCTCCTGCAGCGACGCGGTCTCGGTATAGGGTATGCCGCGGCTGTCAAGGAACTCTTTGTATTCTACCGGCATCCTGAGCTCTGCGGGAGAGGTGAAGCAGAAACTTGGGTTGAAGTGCGACATTGCCTGCAGCAGCGAGTGCACCGTGCGGCCGTATTTGAGGTCGCCCACCATGTTGATGGCCACGTTGTCCAGCCGGCCCTGTGTCTCGAGAATGGTGTAGAGGTCGAGCAGCGTCTGGCTGGGGTGCTGGTTGGCGCCGTCGCCAGCGTTTACCACCGGTATGTCGCACACTTCGCTGGCGTAGCGGGCCGCCCCTTCCAGCGGGTGGCGCATCACGATAATGTCCACATAGTTGGATACCATCTTTATGGTGTCCTTGAGCGTCTCGCCCTTGCTGATGCTGGTGTTTGTAACGTCGCTGAAGCCTATTACCCGGGCGCCGAGGCGGTTGGCGGCCGTCTCAAAACTGAGGCGGGTGCGGGTGGAGGGTTCAAAAAAGAGGCATGCCACAACCTTGCCCTCAAGCAGCTTCTGGCTCTTGTTGGCCTCCATCTCGCGGGCAACGGAGAGGATGTGCAGAATCTCCTCCTTTGAGAAATCGTGAATTGATATTAAACTCTTTGACATATAGAGATTTTATTCATTGATTCGGTAAACTGAGTCTCTGCCGACAGCGGAACAGAGGTCTCCAGGGTGCATTCGTCGCCAAAAGAGGGTAGCTCCACCGGCAGATGGAAATCTTTCATGATTTTCATCACGGCGTTCATCTGGGCATAGTCAAAGCTGATGCGGTAGCGTGCAGTGGCAATCTTTTCTGCCACTTTTGCCGCGGCGATGGCATCGGCAGAGGCCGATTTGTAGGCGTTGATGAGGCCGGAGGTGCCCAGCAGCGTCCCCCCGAAATAGCGCACCACCACAATCAGGATATCGCTCAAACCGTTTGAAACAATCTGGCCCAGGATGGGCTTGCCGGCGGTGGAGGATGGTTCACCGTCGTCATTGGCACGCCACCTGTCGCCAAGAAGCCCCAGGCGCCATGCATAGCAATGGTGCCTTGCGTCAAAATACTCCCTCTTGAGATTGGAAATAATGGCCTTTGCCTCCTCTTCGCTCTCCACCGGATAGGCAAAAGCGAGAAACTTGCTCCCCTTGTCCTTGAAGATACCTTTGGACGGTGCTGCGATGCTCTTGTAGCAATCTGTTGTAGATTGTGGCGCGGGGTTCATTTGAGTTGCGAATATATGCCATTTTTTGTACTTTTGCAAAGTATCAGCAGTCATACGGAAACATAGAATGATATACAAGTTTAAAGCTACAATACCTGCCAGCAAGGTTTTTATGAGAGAGTGGGCGGTTCGCCCGGATATGAATTTGTTCCGCTTCAACCGTTTTATCCTGGGTGAACTGTGCTTCTCCACAGACCAGATGGTCATTTATAAAGCATACGACGCCAACGGGAAGTGCACAGGTCAGTACGGCCTCTTTGACCTTGGGGACGGCACGCTGGACAAGATAACCTTTGCCGATGTGGTGGCAAGGGGTCAGGTCCACATTGAACTTGTTTACGATCTGCGCTCCAAGCGCATGATCAACCTCTATTTTGAGGGGGAGATGGAAGAGGATCCCAGGCGCAGTTATCCGCTGCTCGTGGCTGAGAAAGGGCACAATCCCGGCCAGTTCGCAGATAAATATGAAGACTACCTTTATGAAAATCCCGTCCGCGGCTCCGGCGTTTCCATGATAGAAGACGACGATGACGACGACCTTGAAGAGGACGAAGAGGGCGAGGAGGAGATTTACGACGGCGGTCTCGAAGACGATACCATTGAATAAAAGACTCCTGATTATTCTGGGGCCGACGGCTGTCGGCAAGAGTGACTATGCAATAGCGAGGGCGCTTGAAGCCGGCTCGCCGGTAATCAACTGCGACTCCCGCCAGATCTACCGCGAGATGAACATCGGGGTGGCGCGCCCCGATGCGGCCCAACTTGCTGCGATAAAGCATTATATGATAGCTAACCACTCGGTCGGGGAGCACTATACCGCCGGCCTATTTGAGCTGGAGGCGATGGCACTTCTTGAAGAGCTTTTTGCCTCTCACGACACACTGGTCATGACGGGTGGTTCCGGCTTCTACATAGACGCCCTCTGCAACGGCCTGGACGATTTTCCCCCGGCTGACCTTGAGCTCCGTTCGCAGCTTACTGCGAGGCTGGAGAATGAGGGGGTGGAATCCCTGCGCCGGGAGTTGCAGGTTCTGGACCCCGACAGCTATTTCAATATTGATATTGCCAACGGCCAGCGGGTCGTACGTGCCCTGGAGGTGACGCTGGCCACCGGACGGCCGTTCTCATCATATAAAAGTTCTCCAGCCAAGAGCCGCCCGTTTGAAATAGAGAAGATTGGCCTGCGGCGCAGCCGCGAACAGCTGTATGCGCGCATAGATGCCCGGGTGGATATGATGATGGAAGCGGGTCTGGAGGCAGAGGCGCGGGGTCTTATGCAATACCGCGACCGGCCGGCCCTTAACACCGTCGGTTACAAAGAGTTGTTCGGTTATTTCGATGGGAAATACGATTTTCAGGAGGCGGTCAGGCTCATCAAACGCAACACGCGCCACTATGCCAAGAAGCAGATGACATACTGGCGGCGCGACAGCTCTATCAGTTGGATTGATCTGGATTAGTTCCCTATTTCAGAGATAAACTTGATGCGGACGAGGCGGACCTCCATCTCGTCGTAGTCGCTAAGGTCACGCATGGCCTCGTCCAGCGAGTCGCTGTGGGCCTCCTCCTTGAAATAGGTGTAGATATCCTCCATATCGTCCATATCCACGGCGCGGTGGATGTAATAGTCGATATTGATGCGTGTGCCGGAGTTCACGATAGACTCTATCTCGTCCAGCAACTCGCTCATATCCATATCCTTGGCGCGGCAGATCTCCTCGAAGGGCATTTTGCGGTCTATGCTCTGGATAATGAAAATCTTCACGCCCGACTTGTTGGCCACGTTGCGCACCATTATATCATCGGGGCGGAGGATGTCGTTCTCCTCCACATAGCGGGCAATCACCTTGATGAACTCTCCGCCGAACTTGCGGGCTTTCCCTTCTCCGACTCCTTGGCAGTGATGCAGTTCCTCCAGCGTTACGGGGTAAAGAATGGCCATGTCTTCCAGCGAAGGGTCAGAGAAGATAACCCATGGCGGGAGGTTCAGCTTGCGCGAAAGGTCGGAGCGGACCTGTTTGAGGATGGCCAGCAGGATGGGGTCGCCGCTGCCGCTTGTGCCCGGCTTGGGGCGGGTCACTATGCTCTCGTCGTCATCGTCGTCACACTCCGTGAACGAGCGCTGCTCAGTGAGCATGATGGGGTAGGGTTTCTTGTAGAACTCCATACCCTTGGCGGTTATGTTAATCAGGCCGTATTTGTCGATATCCTTGTCCAGCAGGTGGAGCACCAGTCCCTGGCGGATCACGGCGGCCCAGAAGCGGGTGTCGCGGTCTTTGCCGACTCCGAAAAGCGGGTGCTTGTGGTGGTTGTAAGACTTTATCAGCGAGTTGGATACCCCGGCCAGGACGTCGGCCAGGTGCTCTGTCTTGAAGTTCTCTTTCAGGGAGAGGATCAGCTCCATCACATAGAGCATCTGCCGCTGTCCGTCAAACTGCTCCTTGGGGTGGATGCAGTTGTCGCAGCATCCGCAGTTGTCCTGGGGATAATCCTCGCCAAAGTAGTTGAGCAGGATCTTGCGGCGGCACTGGTTGCTCTCTGCGTAGGAAACCACATCCAGCAGCAGCTGTTTGCCGATCTCCTGCTCGGAGATGGGTTTGCCCTGCATGAACTTCTCAAGTTTCTGGATGTCTTTATGGTTGTAGAAGGTGATGCATTTGCCCTCGCCCCCGTCGCGGCCGGCGCGGCCGGTCTCCTGGTAGTATCCTTCCAGGCTCTTGGGGACGTCGTAGTGTATTACAAACCGTACGTCGGGCTTGTCGATACCCATGCCGAAGGCGATGGTGGCCACAATCACGTCGGCCCGCTCCATCAGGAAATCGTCCTGGTTGGCGGCGCGGGTGGCTGCGTCCAGCCCGGCGTGGTAGGGGCGCGCCTTGATGCCGTTCACGTTGAGCAGTTCCGCCAGGTCCTCCACCTTCTTGCGGCTGAGGCAGTAAATAATGCCGCTCTTCCCCTTGTTCTCCTTTATGAATTTAATTATTTCCCGTTTGGCATCGCTCTTGTCCCGGATTTCATAATACAGGTTGGGGCGGTTGAAAGATGATTTGAACACCTTGGCGCCGGTCATCCCCAGGTTTTTCTGGATGTCCGACTGCACCTTGGGCGTCGCGGTGGCGGTCAGGGCTATTATCGGCGCCTTGCCAATCTGCGACACTGTCTCGTTGATGCGGCGGTATTCCGGGCGGAAGTCGTGTCCCCATTCGGAGATGCAGTGGGCCTCGTCTATGGCGTAGAAGGATATCTTTATGGACTTCAGCATAGCCACGTTCTCCTCTTTGGTGAGAGATTCCGGGGCCACATATAATAATTTTGTCCGGCCGGCGATAAGGTCGGCGCGGACCTGCTGTATCTGGGTCTTGCTAAGGGAAGAGTTCAAGAAGTGGGCTATATGGGCGCTGTCTTCTGTGTGGACAAATTCCCGCAACGCATCCACCTGGTTCTTCATAAGTGCAATCAGGGGGGATATGACAATCGCGCACCCGGGGAGGCAGAGGGCCGGCAACTGGTAGCAAAGCGACTTGCCGCCGCCGGTGGGCATGAGCACAAAGGCGTCACCACCCCCAATCAGGTGTGTGATAATCTCTTCCTGATTCCCCTTGAACGAGTCGAATCCGAAAAAGGTCTTTAGTTTTGCGTGTAATTCTTCTCTGGTGATAGTCATATAAAAAACTTTCACGAACTTTCCCAGATACCAAATATACCTTTTTAATTCAACTTAACCAAAAAAACTTGCCCCGTTTTGCGCCAATATTTGAAATAATCAGTATATTTGCGCTTCAAAATAAGACGATTATATAGTCAATAAAATAATTCAGTTTTAAAATGAAAGTTTTCAAATTTTTTGCAGTCTGTGTCCTGGTAGCGGCTATGACTGTTTCTTGCTACAATGTTCCTTCGGTTGAGAAGCAGCCCGAGGGTATTACAAAGGCCGATGTTGACTCCGCAAGTTACGCTCTTGGCGTATATTACGGTCAGATGATCGTGATGAACAATCTCGGTGACATGAACATGAGCCAGGTATGGAAAGGTCTCCGCGACGCCATCAAGGGTGACAAGGAAGAGCTTGACAACATGTTCGTAAACACCCACATGAGCAACTTCATGCGCAAGCGCGAAGAGGTTATGGCAGAGCTCAACAAGAAGACAGGTGAGGAGTTCCTCGCAAAGAATGCCAAGGCAGAAGGTGTTGATACCACTGATAAGGGCCTGTAGTACATGGTTGTCCGCAAGGGTAACGGCGTGTACCCCACCAGCAAGCAGGATACAGTTAAGGTCAGCTACGAAGGCTGCACTCTTGACGGTAAGGTATTCGACTCTTCTTACGACCGTGGCGACACAGCTACTTTCGTCCTCAAACACGTGATCGAGGGTTGGCAGGAAGGCCTGATGTTCTGCGACGAAGGCAGTGAGGTTGTTCTCTGGATACCTTCAGAAATGGCATACGGTCAGCGTGGCCCTATGGGCCCCAACCAGACCCTGAAGTTCAAAGTTGAGCTTCACGAGGTTATGCCTTTCGTAGAGAAAGAGGCAGAGGCAAAATAATCATACCGGTGGCCTATGGCCGCTGATTAGCAATCCGCAAGCGCAGTATGCCGGCGTCCAGATCCGACATACTGCGCTTTGGCGATAAAAACAGCTTGATGTCCACATTCCGGAGGATACTCTCGTATGCCAGGCCTTACGGCCGCTATTGGCCGGGCTATCTGGTTCTGTCGATACTTTCCGTGGTGTTCGGCATCGCCAATTATGCACTGATAGGGCCGGTGCTGGGTGTGCTGTTTGAGCCGTCAACCGTTACCGGAGTCTCCGTCATGCCGGAGTTCTCCTTCTCCGTGAAATATTTTGAGCAGATGTTCCAGTATCTGCTCGGGGCCACTATCGCAGAGAGCGGTGTGATGCGGGGGCTGCTGTTTGTGTCGCTGGCGCTCATCGCCGCCTCTTTCCTCTCCAATCTGTGCCGCTACCTCTCACAGCGGATTCTGGTGAGCATGAAGACGCGGATGATGATGAACATCCGCCGCGACCTCTTTGTAAAAATCAGTTCCCTTAACGTCGGTTATTTCAGCGACAAGCGCAAAGGGGACATTTTGTCCAGCATCTCCAACGACGTAAACGAGGTGCAGAATACCGTGGCCAGCAGTTTCCACATCATATTCCGCGAACCGCTGCTGGTTATAGGCTTTATGGCGATGCTGTTTTATATGTCGCCCCGGCTCACCCTGGTCTCTCTGGTGGCCATTCCGCTGTCGGCACTGGTAATCAGCCGGATAACCCATAACCTGAGGCGGGAGGCAACCATCACCCAGACCCTTATGGGGCAGATAACCAGCCGTTTTGAAGAGGCTATCTCCGGGTCGCGCATAATCAAGGCTTTCAATGCGGAAAAGTATGTGGAGCAGCAGTTCTGGAAAGACAACATACGGCACAAGCAGGTGAGCCAGGCTATTGCCAACCGGCAGGAGCTGGCGTCGCCGACGTCTGAGTTCCTGGGCATCACCGTGGCGGTGCTGGTGCTTTTTTACGGCGGCTGGCTCAACCTCCGCGGACAGCTGGGTATGAGCTGGCCCGCATTCGTGGTCTATATCGGCTTCTACTGGAGGGTGCTGGAGCCCGCCAAGGCTATCGCTGCAGCGTATGCAAGCATCCGCAAGGGACTGGTATCCGGGAACCGCATCTTTGCAATCCTGGATGCGGAGAACGGCATCAGGGAGGATGAGAATCCCCTCCCGCTGGAGAGTTTCAAAGACCGGATAGAGTTCGACGACGTCACTTTTGATTATGGCGACGGGGCTGTGCTGAAGCACATCAGTTTCACCATCCCCAAGGGGAAGACGGTGGCTGTAGTGGGTCCTTCCGGGGCGGGAAAATCTACCCTGGCCGACCTTCTGGCCCGCTTCTGGGATGTGACAGAGGGGTCCATCCGCATAGACGGGGTGGATATCCGCCGCTACCGTATCGGGGACCTCATGCGCCAGTTTGGCGTGGTTACCCAGGAGGCCATCCTTTTTAACGATACTGTTTATAACAACATATCCTTCGGCATGGAGGGCCTGGACGAGAGTGCCGTTGTGGCGGCGGCCAAGGTGGCCAATGCCGACGAGTTCATCTCCGCCATGCCGCAGGGATACCGCACAAATATAGGTGACCGCGGCCAGCGTCTTTCCGGCGGACAGCGGCAACGCATCTCCATTGCCCGTGCGGTGCTCAAGAATCCGCCGGTGCTGATTCTGGACGAGGCCACGAGTGCCCTTGACACCGAGAGCGAGCGCCTGGTGCAGGATGCCCTGACCCGCCTGATGCAGAACCGTACCTCGCTGGTCATTGCCCACCGGCTTTCCACCATACAGCATGCCGATGAGATAATCGTTCTCCAGGATGGCGAGATTGTTGAGAAGGGTACCCACAAGGACCTTATGGCCTCAGGTGGCCTCTATTCCCATCTCTGCTCACTGCAATCGGTATCACAATAGAATGACATGGAGCCAAGATCGCTGAATAAAATGCTCGAAACGAGTATCCGTAACAACTGGGAGCGTCCCGCGCTCTCAAATTGCGACGGTGAAACGCTCCTTTATAAGGATGTGGCGCGATACATCGGCATGCTCCAGCGCTTTTTTGTGCGTGCAGGAATCGGTCGCGGCGATAAGATTGCCATTTGTTCCCGCAATCAGGCTCGCTGGGGGGTGGCTTTTATGTCTGTCCTCTCATCCGGCGCCGTTCCGGTGCCTATCCTGCAGGATTTCCGTGCCGGCGGCATCCATTACCTGGTGAATCATTGTGACGCCACTATCCTGTTTGCCGGGGCTACCATACTGGAGACGCTTAACCCGTCGGTAATGCCCAACTTGAAGGCAATTGTGAGGCTGGAAGACTTTGCCGTGGTTTTCGCTGCAGAGGAGCATCTAAAGGAGCCCCTTGCAGAAGCTGCTGACGATGATTGGTTCGGCCCCGCCGACCTTGATTTTTACATAGATTCTCCAGACGATCTGGCAATCATCAACTATACATCGGGTACCAGCGGCTTTGCCAAGGGGGTTATGCTGCCCTACCGCTCGCTGGTGAAGAACGTGGAACTTATGGAGCGCACAGCCCCCGGCTTGAACTGCTGCTCTAACGTGGTTTCAATGCTTCCCACGGCCCACATGTACGGCCTGATGATGGACCTGATATTTGAAATGACCGTGGGGGCACATGTCCATTTCCTGATGCGTCCCCCCAGCCCGATAGTGATTCGGGAGACGTTCTCCGCCATCCGCCCCGATATTGTGATGACTGTGCCGCTGGTGGTGGAGAAGATTGTCCGCAGGGTGATCCAGACCCTTGACTGCCCGCTTGATGCAGGAAGCCTCACACCGCAGATGCGCAAGCAGGCCTGTGAGATGCTCACGGAGACTTTTGGCGGGAATTTCTCTGAAGTGGTGGTGGGCGGAGCGCCGCTCAACCGCGAAGTGGAGGATTTCCTGCTGGCAATCGGGTTCAGATATACAGTCGGGAGCGGAATGACAGAGTGCGGGCCGCTGGTGTCGCTCTCCCAGTGGGATAAGACCAAGCCGCATACCTGCGGCAAGCGGGCCTTCTACAACGAGATCCGGATTGATTCGCCGGACCCTGAAAAGATTCCGGGAGAGGTGTATATCCGCGGCGGAAATGTGTTCCTGGGCTATTATAAGATGCCCCGTGAGTCGGCTGAGGTTTTCAGCGGCGAGGGGTGGTTCCGTACCGGCGATATCGGCACTCTTGATTCTGAGGGGTTCCTCTCCCTGAAAGGGCGCTGCAAGAGCATGATTCTCACATCTGCCGGGCAGAACATATACCCGGAAGAGATAGAGAGCAGCATAAACAATCTGCCGTACGTCCAGGAGTCGCTGGTGGTATCTGTCAAGAACCAGCTGGTGGCGCTGATTTACCCCGACCAGGAGATGGTGGCCAGTGACGGGATGTCCGAGGCAGACGTTTACCAGACGCTCAAATCGGAGATCCGTGCCCTTAACGGTGAACTTCCCACCTATTGCGCCATCTCCCGCATAGAGATTTTCCCGGAAGAATTTGAAAAAACACCCAAAAACAGTATAAAACGCTATCTTTATGACAGAGAAACAAAAACAATTTGACCGCAGTTACCTTGACATGGCCGAGATATGGTCGCACAACTCGTATTGCCAGCGCCGTCAGGTAGGGGCGCTTATTGTCAAAGACAGGATGATTATCTCTGACGGTTACAACGGCACCCCACGCGGGTTTGAGAATGTTTGTGAAGAGGACGGCGTAACCAAGCCGTATGTGCTGCACGCAGAGGCTAATGCCATCACCAAGGTGGCTATGAGTAACAACAGCAGCGAGGGGGCGACCCTCTATGTCACCGATTCTCCCTGTATGGAGTGCGCCAAATTGATTATACAGAGCGGCATAACCCGGGTGGTTTATCGCCGGGAGTATCGTATCACAGATGGAATAGACCTTCTCCGCAGGGCTGGTATAGAGGTTTGCAAATATGAATGAGAATACTTTCAATAAGGTGATCCGCCCAATGCTGTGGGTGATCACAATTGCCCTTGCGGCAGGAATCGTGCTTAAGGCGCTCCCTTCTTCGTGCAGCAAAAAGGTCGATGTCAACTCTGTCGATTCAGACTGGTCCAAACTGATGCTGGTGCTGGAGAGCGTGGACGAGAATTATGTTGATGATATAGACCATAAGAAGGTCATGGAGGATATCATCCCCGACGTGATGCGTGAACTCGACCCCCATTCCGTATATCTCCCGCCCGAGGAACTTAAAGAGGCGGAGGAGTCGCTCTCGGGCGGCTTTGAGGGGATCGGCATCCAGTTCAACGTGCCCAACGACACCATCGTGGTGAATTCCGTGATCACCGGAGGCCCTTCCGAGAAGGCGGGGCTCAGGGTGGGCGACCGGGTGATAAAGGTGGATGACAGGGTGGTCGCCGGGGTCAGTATGCCCCAGGACACAATGGTTTCACTGATGCGCGGCCGCAAGGGCACCAAGGTGATAATCAGCATCTTGCGTCACGGCTCAGACGAATTGATACCTTTTACCATTACCCGCGACAAGATTCCGGTGAACAGCGTGGACGTATCGTACATGCTAAACGACACCACCGGCTATATCAAACTCAGCAAGTTTGCCCGCACCACCTATTCTGAATTTGCCAAGGCGCTGGATAAACTCCACGGGCAGGGGATGAAGCGCTTGGTGTTTGACCTGCGCGACAACAGCGGCGGCTATCTGGACCAGGCGATGCTGCTGGCCAACGAGTTCCTGGAGAAGGGGCAGATGATTGTCTATATGGAGGGTAAGGCGCGTCCCCGCACCGACCTTAAGGCAGACGGCCGCGGCCGCAACAAGGATATGGACATCGCGGTGCTTATCAATTCCGGGAGTGCTTCTGCCAGCGAGATTTTTGCCGGAGCCATCCAGGACAACGACCGGGGCACAATTTACGGTGTCCGTTCGTTTGGCAAGGGACTGGTGCAGGAACCGGTGTATTTCTCTGACGGATCGGGCATAAGGCTTACCGTGGCCCGTTATTACACCCCCTCCGGACGGTGCATACAGAAGCCCTACAGCGACGATTATGAGCTTGAGATATACGAGCGCTACGCCAGCGGCGAGATGTTCTCTGCCGACAGCATCAAACTCGAGAATGAAACCAAATACACGACTGCCGGCGGCCGTACGGTTTATGGCGGCGGCGGCATTGTTCCCGATGTCTTTGTGCCGGTAGATACAGTTGGCGTGACCGACTTCTATGTGGAGTGCAACCGCCTTGGCCTGCAGATAAAATACGCTTCCGAGGTGCTTGATTCCCACGCTGCGGAGGTGGCCGCATCGCGCGATATGCGCACCTTTGACCGGTTTGTAGACGGAATCGGCCTGGAGAACGGCTTCCTGCAGTTTGCCCGGCAGAACAATGTCGTGCCCAAGGATGGGGAGTGGGAGCGCTCCAGGGAGTATATTCTCACTCAGGTCAGGGCGCTGATAGCCCGCTACACCCCTATGGGAGACGAGGCGTTCTACCCGATATACCAGCAGACAGACAGACTCATACAGATTGCAGTAAATAATGAAGCTTACGACACCGGTATCGATTGAGCCGCTGGAGAGGCCTCTCGGCTTTGACAGCAAGTTCCTCTTCGCAGGGTCGTGCTTTGCCGATTCGGTGGGCGCCATAATGCAGGAGGCTGGCTTCTCCGCGACCCTCAACCCCTTTGGCGTGTTGTACAATCCTGCATCCATTGCGCAGTCTTTCAATCGGTTGGCTTCCCGCGAGCCGTTCACCGGAGCGGATGTGGTTTTTCACGACGGGCTCTACACCTCTTTCTGGCATCACAGCCGTTTTTCGCGCTCTACTGAGGAGGAATTCCTGACCGATGCCAACGGTGCCCTGGCGGCTGCGGCCGATGCTTTTTCCGCCGCCGACGTGTGCGTTGTAACCCTCGGCACCAGCTGGGTGTTCCGCCATCTGGGGCGGGATATGATTGTATCCAACTGCCATAAGATTCCGGCTGCCGAGTTCCGACGCGAGCGTCTCTCGGTGGAGCAAAGCGTAGATTACCTGGCGCCCATAATAGCCGCCAATCCCCGGAAGCTCTGGATTTTCACCGTAAGTCCAATCCGTCACATGGCCGATGGTGCACACGGCAACCAGATAAGCAAGGCTTCGCTGCTGCTGGCTGTGGAGCAGCTGCGGGAGCGCTTCCCCAATGTGGAGTATTTCCCCGCTTACGAGATAATGATGGACGAATTGCGCGACTACCGCTTCTACGAGGAGAATCTCACCCATCCCAGCCATCAGGCGGTGGAGTATATCTTTGACTGTTTCAGCCAGTTTGCGATTGACTCTTCATGCAGCGATGCCATTGCGCAGAACCGCAAGGCGGCCAAGGCTTCCCGCCACCGCAAATTCCAATTTGGTAATTAGTGGCCAAACGAGTAAATTTGAGGTTTGTAAAAAATCGAAGTAATATGGAACGTAAGAAAGTAGCTCAGTTGTTGAAAGCAGCGCCGGGACAGCAGGTGCTCGCAAAAGGTTGGGTCCGCACCAAGCGCGGCAATAAGAATGTGGCGTTCATCGCCCTCAACGACGGCTCTACAATAAATAACATCCAGGTCGTTTGCGACCTGGCAAAGTTTGAAGAAGACCTGATGAAGCGCATCACCACCGGCGCCTGCCTGGCGGTGAAGGGCGACTTGGTGGCTTCCCAGGGCAGTGGTCAGGCTGTAGAGATACAGGCCACCGACATAGAGATTTACGGCGAATGCGATGCCACATATCCTCTTCAGAAGAAGGGTCACAGCATGGAGTTCCTGCGGGAAATCGCCCACCTGCGCCCCCGCACCAACACCTTCGGGGCAGTGCTCCGCATCCGTCACAACATGGCCTTCGCCATTCACAACTTCTTCAACAGCAAGGGTTTCTATTATCTCCATACCCCGCTGATTACCGCGGCTGATGCCGAGGGTGCCGGCGCCATGTTCCAGGTTACCACACTGGATGTGGACAACCCGCCCCGCACAGAAGACGGCAAGGTAGATTACACCAAGGATTTCTTCGGCCGCCTCACTTCGCTCACCGTTTCCGGCCAGCTGGAGGGTGAACTCGGCGCCACGGCACTGGGCGAGATTTACACCTTTGGCCCCACTTTCCGTGCAGAGAACAGCAACACTCCGCGCCACCTTGCAGAATTCTGGATGATTGAGCCCGAGATGGCCTTCTACGACATCAAGGACAATATGGACCTGGCGGAGGAGTTTATCAAATATCTGGTTCAGTATGCCCTGGACCACTGCCTGGACGATATCACCTTCCTGAACAACATGTTTGACAAGGAGTTGCTGGAGCGCCTGCGCGGTGTGCTCAAGGAAGATTTTGTCCGCCTGACTTATACCGAGGGCATCGAAATCCTTGAGAAAGCCGTTGCAGACGGAGTCAAATTTGAGTATCCCGTGGGCTGGGGCATTGACCTGCAGAGCGAGCACGAGCGCTATCTGGTGGAGAAGCACTTCTGCAAACCGGTTATCTTGACCGATTATCCCAAGGATATCAAGGCTTTCTACATGAAACAGAACGAGGATGGCCGCACGGTGCGCGCAATGGACGTGCTCTTCCCCAAGATTGGCGAAATTATAGGCGGCAGCGAGCGTGAGGCATCGTTTGAGAAACTAAACGCCCGCATAGACGAGCTGGGCATGAGCCACCGTACCCTGGAGTGGTATCTGGACACCCGTCGCTTCGGCAGCTGCCCCCACAGCGGCTTTGGCCTGGGATTTGAACGTCTGCTGATGTTTGTGACCGGCATGGCCAATATCCGCGACGTGATACCTTTCCCCAGAACACCTAACAACGCAGAATTCTAAATCGTCAGATTAATATGTTAATCATCGGCATAGCAGGGGGTAGCGGCAGCGGAAAATCGACCGTGGTCCGCAGGCTGCAGGAGGTCTTCAAAGACCGCATTGTGGTAATTCCGCAGGACTCTTACTACAAAGACCTAAGCTATCTGAGCGAGGAGGAGAAGGAGGTCTATAACTTTGACCACCCCAACTCTATCGACTTTGACCTGCTTTGCCACCAGCTGGAGCAGATAAAGCACGGCCATGCAATAGAGCAGCCGGTGTATTCATATATCACCTGCGGCCGCAGTAAGACGGAGACGGTGCATGTAGAGCCTGCCGACATAATCATAGTGGAGGGTATCCTCATCTTCACCTGCCAGAAGCTGCGCAAGCAGATGGACATTAAGGTGTATGTTGATGCCGACGATGATGACCGCCTCTCCCGCATCATGGTCCGCGACATTGCCGAGCGCGGCAAGGACGTGAACTCCGTGATACAGCGCTACAACGACTCTGTGAAGCCGATGCACCTGCAGTTTATCGCCCCCAGCAAGCGTTACGCCGATATTATCGTGCCGCAGGGCGGGCACAACCATGTGGCTATCAACATATTGCTGGCCACTATAGAGAAAGCCTTGAACGACAAGACCTGGCTTAAGAAGTAATGCAAGAAAACCCTTCAGAACGCCGCAAAGAGAATCGGATTGGACTCTACACGACTATTATCTTCCACCTTGTCGTGTTGATTTTCCTGCTGATTTATTCCATTGGTGCGAGCATAAAGAAGGAGAGCAGTTTCATTCTGGACTTCACGCAGCAGGAGAAGCAGGAACTCATCAAGCAGCAGGAAGAACTCAAAGAGTTTAAGGACCGTGTGAGCAAGGAACTGGATGCCATGATTGCAGCCGCTCCGACCCCCACCGTGCGTAACGCCGTTGTGGATGCCAATGCCATCAAGGCGCGTGCAGAGCGGGAGGCCCTTGGCCGCAGCGTTGAGGAGGCCCTGGCCGCCAACCGCCGCAAGGCGCTGGAGGCAGAGGAAGATGAGGTTGCAACCGAAGATAATCCCGATGCCGGCGGCGGAGAAGAGGAGGGCGAGGCTCACGAATACAGCGGCCCGTCGGTACTCTCATACGACCTGGAGGGGCGTAAGGCGGTTCACCTTCCAATTCCTGCATACAAAGGTTTCGGCGGCGGTGACGTAGCTGTTGCAATCTATGTGAACCGCAGCGGCCGCGTTATCAAGGCTCAGGTTATCGAGTCAGCATCATCCAAAGATAAGTCGCTCTGGCAGTGGGCAGAAAAGGCCGCTCTGCGCAGCAAGTTCAATCGCAGCGACTCCGCCCCCGATCCCCAGAAAGGCAGCATCGTCTACCGCTTCATCGCACAGTAGTACTGGGTTGCTGCCACGCTCCGGGCAGAGTCTTCGCTTGAAAGGGTTTGTTGCTAAGTCTCGTTCGGCTCCCCTCCATTCAAAAACGCCTATGCTCGGGGACTCGCTGCGCTCAGACATCCCTCGCATAGCCGGCGTGTTTTCGATGCGGGCTGCCTCGCAAGCTCGTCAACGCCTCACTCCGACAACCGCACAAACCCTTTCAAGCTACGGATATTTCTGCCCGTCGCAGTTCTATCCTATGCAGGCACCGTTGGACAGGGGCTCTTCGGGGGAGATGATGCGCATCTTGCCGTCGCTCTGGCGGGCCATCAAGATCATACCTTTGGACTCGATGCCGCGTATCTTGCGGGGCTGGAGGTTGGCGAGGATGCAGATCTGTTTGCCTACCATCTCTTCCGGGGTGTAGTATTCGGCGATGCCGGAGACTATCTCGCGCTGGTCCAGTCCGGTGTCTATCTTCAGATGCAGCAGTTTGTCGGTCTTGGGAACTCGCTCCGCCTCCAGAACGGTTGCGGTGCGGATGTCCATCTTCTCAAAGTCTTCAAAGGTACACTGTTCTTTGGCGGCTTCTGGAGCGCCGGCGGGCGCTGCTGCGGCTTCTGCAGCTTCGTTGGCCTTTTTGGTATCCTCAAGCTTCTTGAGCTGGAATGCAATCTGCTCGTCCTCTACCTTATTGAAAAGCAGCTCTGCAGCATTAAGCTGATGGCCGGGGGCGAGGATTTCGCCGCTGCCTACAGCGTCCCACTCGCGGCTGGCCATATTCAGCATCCGGGCCATCTTGTCCATTGAGAACGGCAGGAACGGCTCGCATGCTATGGCGATGTTGGCGCATATCTGGATGGCGTTGTAGAGGATGGAAGCGGTGCGGTCCATATCGGTCTTGGCCACCTTCCAGGGCTCGGTGTCGCTGATATACTTGTTGCCCAGGCGGGCGAGGTTCATCGCCTCTTTGAGGGCCTCGCGGAATCGGTAGTGCTCTATGTTGTCCTCAATTGCGGCCTTGATGGCGGGAATCTGTCCCATTACCTCCGCGTCAATCGCTTCGGGTTTGACGTTTTGCGGTACGCGACCCTCAAAATACTTGTGGGTGAGCACCACGGCGCGATTCACAAAGTTGCCCAGGATGGCTACCAACTCGCTGTTGTTGCGCGTCTGGAAGTCTTTCCAGGTAAAGTCGTTGTCCTTGGTCTCCGGTGCGTTGGCGGTGAGCACGTAGCGCAGCACATCCTGCTGGCCCGGGAACTCTTCCAGATACTCGTGGAGCCATACTGCCCAGTTGCGGGAGGTGGATATTTTGTCGCCCTCCAGGTTCAGGAACTCATTTGCAGGGACATTGTCGGGGAGGATGTATCCGCCGTAGGCTTTCAGCATGGAGGGGAACACTATGCAGTGGAACACTATGTTGTCCTTGCCAATAAAGTGTACCAGTTTGGTTTCGGAATCCTTCCACCACTTCTCCCAACTGTCTGGCAGCAACTCCTTGGTGTTGGAGATGTAGCCGATGGGGGCGTCGAACCAGACGTAGAGCACCTTGCCCTCGGCACCTTCTACCGGGACGGGCACGCCCCAGTCGAGGTCGCGGCTCACGGCGCGGGGTTGCAGGCCGCCGTCCAGCCAGCTCTTGCACTGACCGTAAACGTTGGTTTTCCACTCTTTGTGGTTCTCCAGAATCCACTCGCGCAGCCAGCCCTCATATTTGTCCAGCGGGAGGTACCAGTGTTTGGTGGCCTTCTTTACCAGCGGGGCGCCGCTGATGGTGGAGTGGGGGTTGATGAGTTCATCAGGGCTGAGGGTTGAGCCGCACTTCTCGCACTGGTCGCCGTATGCCCGTTCGTTGCCGCACTTGGGGCAGGTACCCATGATATAGCGGTCGGCCAGAAACTGGTGCGCCTGTTCGTCGTAGTACTGCTCGCTCTCCTTCTCAATGAACTTGCCCTCGTCGTAGAGCTTCTTGAAGAACTCCGACGCTGTCTGCTCGTGGACCTTGCTGGTGGTGCGGGAGTATATGTCAAAGTTGATTCCGAAGTCGGCAAATGCCTTTTTTATGATGCCGTGATATTTATCCACTATGTCCTGCGGAGTACAACCCTGCTGCAGCGCCTTGATGGTGATGGGTACGCCGTGCTCGTCGCTGCCGCATACAAAAAGTACATCGCGGCCGCGCATGCGCAGGTACCTCACATAGATGTCGGCGGGCACATAAACGCCAGCCAGGTGTCCGATGTGTACAGGTCCGTTTGCGTAGGGAAGCGCACAGGTTACAAGTGTTCTTTTGTAGTCGTTAGCCATATTAATATTTTTTTAGTTCTTTTTCCAGTTGTGCCCGTACCTGGGCAAGCATCAGAAAATGCCTCATCATCTCTTTCTGACGGGCGTCGTCGCCCTCCTTTCCCGCCCGGGCAATCTCTTTCTGCAATTCTGCCTGTTGAAGCCCAACTATGCGCGATTTGTATTGGAGCATAAGCCTGGGCACATCTTTGAACAGGCGGTGTTCTTCGCTGGTGAGGGAGGCGTTGAAGTTTTTTATTGTGATGGGATGGCTCTCAGAGAGCATCTCGGTGATAAGCTGGAGCACATCCTTGTCGTCGTGAAATGTGAAATATTTGATAACGCGCCCCTGAGTCTCCTCGCAGTTGTCGCCGGGGACCTTCTCCAAGGCGAAGTATTCGTCGTAAACCTTTTTGTAGATGGGATTCTGCAAAGAAAGGCCATCCTCTTCCATCTGGCTGCGGATATACTGCGAAACGGTCACCTCGGGTATCTTCTCGCCGCCAAAGCTCATGTTGCTCTCCCAGTGGATGGTGTATTCGCCCCATTTGATGAGCATCTCCACCAGCTCGCGTTCGCACACCGCCAGATATTCGTTGGTGATATTCTTGCTCTCGCGCCTCTGGGGAGTAGGTTCGTAAGCGTCCGGTTCGGTATATTGAGCCTGGTCTTCCGGAATATAGCCGGCCTCTGCGGCGCTTGCCGGTTCGGGAGCATTTTCGCGGCTGCGGTTATAGTTGCTGCGGGCCGCCATCTGCTCACGACGCTTCTGGCGCAGGCGTCGGATCCTCATAAACAGGGAGTCACGCTGCAGGTTGAAGACGCCCGCTACGGTCTCAATATAGACGTTGCGGGTAATCTCGTCCGGGATTACGGATACCGTCTGCACTATGTCGTTTATCATCTGGGTGCGGCCGTAAATGTCGTTCTCAGCAATGTCCTGTGAAAGGATATTTATCTTGAAGGTGATGAAATCCTGCTCGTGAGAGGCGATATACTGCTCGATGTCGGCCTTCTCGTTGGCCTGGGCAAACGAGTCGGGATCCTCGCCTTGCGGCAGCAACACAATCTTGACTTCCATCCCGGCTTCCAGCACCATGTCGATGCCTCGCATCGACGCCTTGATGCCGGCGGGATCGCTGTCGTAAATGAATGTAATCCGCTTTGTGAAACGTTTCACCAGGTTGATGTGCCCTTCGGTGAGGGCGGTGCCGCTGGATGCTACCACATTCTCAATGCCCCGCTGGTGCATGGAGATTACATCGGCATAACCCTCCACCATGATGCATTTGTCCTGGCGGGCAATTGCGTTTTTGGCCTGGAAGAGGCCGTACAGGGTGGAGCGGCTCTTGCTGTAAATTATCGATTCAGGGGAGTTGACATACTTTGCCGCCCTCTTCTCTGCCGACATTATGCGCCCGCCAAAGGCGATGACTTTGCCGCCGAGCGAATATATGGGGAACATTACCCGCTCGTAAAAGCGGTCGGAGAGGCGGCCGTCGTCGTGTTTGAGGCTCAGGCCGGTCTCCAGCAGGTATTCCTCCTTATAACCGTTATCCAGGGCAAACTTGGTGAAGGTGTCATAGCCCGACGGGGCATAGCCGAGGCCGAACTTGCGGATGGTCTCATCCGTAAATCCCCGCTGGCGGAAATATCCCAGGCCAATCATGTGGCTCCGCTCGGGGTCCCAGAGGACCTCCTGATAGAACTTCTGGGCAGCCTCTGTCACAATCAGCAGGCTGTCGCTGCGCATCCGCTGGGCAGCCTCCTCAGGGGTCTCCTCCTTCTCCACAATCTCAATACCGTATTTCTTGGCGAGATATTTCAATGCCTCGGGATAGCTGATGTGTTCGTGATCCATCAGAAAAGAGACCACGTTGCCGGAATGGCCGCATGAGAAGCATTTGAATATCTGCTTTGTGGCCGACACGCTGAGAGAGGGATGGTTGTCCTGATGAAAAGGGCACAGGCCGACATAGTTCGCGCCGGAACGCTTCAGCGTCACGAACTCGCCGATGACCTCCTCGATCCGGGCGGCATCCATTATCCTCTCTTTTGTGATGTGGTCTATCATCTCTTATTTGCCCAGTATCTGGAGTTCTTCTTTAGTGTATAGCAGGTGGTCCAGCAGATTGCTCATCCACGGCAGGTCCTTGAGCAGGGCTACGGCAATCATCAGAAAAATGATGACCACGAAGATAATCAGCAGAATGTCGCCAATCAGCGTGCTCAGGTGGCTGGGGGCGGGCTCGTCATCTTCGTCTGCTTCTTCTTCCTGCACTGGTTCGGGTACGTGAGCGGATTCGTCAGCAGGCTGTTCAGCGGCGGGTGTGGCTGCATCGTCCTCCTGCTTAATCCATTTTTCAGTGTCAAGCTCTATCGGTTTGCTGTCTTCCTCCGCATAATCTTCCGGCAACAGGGCGCCGATAGACTCCTGTCCCGGCACATCGGGATACTCAAAAACGTTGGTATTGCTCACAAAATAATAAATCTTGTGGGCAGAGGAGTGCAGCTGACCCAGGTCACCCAGCTCAACCGTACGGTTGTCTTCAAGTTCCCCGCTCAGGTCAAGCAAAAACTCCTGAAGCTCGCTTTCTGCATCACTCCCCTCAGGCAGATATTTTGCCAGCCACCTGAGGAACATGCCGTCTTCAGGCTTCTGGACAGGGCTGTACAATATCTTGCGATAGGGGGTACGGGCGGTTCCGTCTTCGTTCACCTCATCCGCCACAATCTGGGCGGTAAAGACCCCGAGCCCCGGCACAACAATCTCGTCGTTGCGCTGCAGCAGGTCCTTGAGGCACTTGGAAAAGACAGAAATATCCATACAAAGTAATGTATCTTGCAAAGATATTCTTTTTCCGGCTAAAAATGAACTTGACCCCAAAATCGGGGTCAAGTCTAGATGATGTTATGTGTTGAGTTGAATGTGAAACTTTCCTCTAGAACCGATAGCCGAGTCCCAGCTGAGGGCCGAGTCCGGTCGGGCCAAGGGTGAACTCTGCTACGCCGTAGAGATGGCGGCGGCCAAAATGAGTGCCGGCCAGGATTAGCTCAGGAACGACACGGGTGTCAAATAATGGCGCTTCTCCATAGACGAAATAACCGACACCGGCACCTGAATACCACTTCCAGAAGTCTCTGTTGTACCAGTAATACTTGAGGATGGCGCCCGGAACTATGGCCATATTCTTATAACCGCGTTCGAGTACTTCTGTAACTGTATTAACGTCGTAGTCCCAGTTCATACCTTCTGTGAAGCCCTTGGGGTGCTGACGGATTTCATAGGTATAGCCATGGGCATTACAGAAGATGGACAGCTCCCAGTTCCTGTCGATATGCCAGGAGAACATCATCGTAAGATTGGGGTACATCGTTTCTGCTCTTGTCTGCCCGTCGTTCCGCATCTGCATCCACTCGGCATACTCCGCAGTGCCGGGTTCGGGATCGGTATGAGAATGAATGAGCATCGGATAAGGGATGCCGGTGGATAATTCCAGTGAAAATCTGTGGTCATCTGTAAACGAGGCCTGCTGAGCATTTGCATCAAGGACCAAGGCTAGAGCGGCCACGACAGAAATCAGTCTAAACGATTTTTTCATAGCAATAGATTGTGCGCTTTTCACAGAGTTAAATGCACAACACTGCAAAATATAACCTCCCCCCCTCAAATCGCAAAAAAAGCGGGCGGCATCGCTGCCGTCCGCCTGGCTCCCGCTGAACTCGAAAAATTGAACCGCATTTGGCGCGACTTCCGCAAAGTCGTGCAGTTCATCGACGATAATAAAGTTTGGCTGATGCCGTTACTTGAACGGGTTAAGTCTTGATAATATCGATTTCTTCTTTTCCTTAATACGGAATAGTTCTTCTGCTTGCCTTATCAAGTCTGGTAAATAGGACTGGTCGATACTAAAGCCAAATTGTACATATTCACTATATGGTATATGTCCATCGCGTACCTCAACATCAATAATACCATTTTCCCTCATAGTAAGAGTCACGGAGCCACCCCATTCTGAATTAAGATGAGCCACCCCCTCTAACTTACTGTACATCTCTTTTAACTTATCGACAAAATACGGACAGCATCTAATTGTAAGTTCCCACTTGTTTTCAGAGAAAACAGTCCACCCGTTAGACTGATATCGAAGTATAGCCTGAAAATTAGAATCGTACTCTTCAAACTCCTTCTCGTCGTCGTGGTACAATTCAAACTTTGCGGTCAAATCAGCATTCTCTATGGTAAATCGCGCCATACTGACATTGATTGTTTACACAAATGTAACAAAAAATATACAGGTGGAGACGGGAATAATGCTGTGCTCCACTTCCCGCATATCGTTGAGGTCTTAACCCCCACCCCCACACCCGTTTATTGTTGTTTTCCGTAAGTGTAATCCCATAAAAACGGGATTACAAAAAGCACCCCCATCTATATGACGAACAGATGCTCGTATTGGTTTTGTCTGTTCGGTAGTGTATTTATTTCGTTACTACTCTTGACTTTTCTACTTGACCTACCTATTTATTTAGAAAACGATTAGTATGAAGAGAAAACGACTTTACAGAGAATTGGACGAGGCGACCAAGCAGAAGATATCCGCAGGCAGCCGCGGCAAGAAAAAGACCGAAGTCCATAAGCAACACATCAGCGAAGCCATGAAGCGTTACTGGCGAACCATTCCGCACCGACCCGATGCGGATGACAATAACGATGTTCAACCAACTAACGATGCGGTACAATGAAAACAATGAGATTGTCATCGACGAGTTGAAACTTTGCTACCTTGCAGACAGAGAGCAGCTGGCCTGCCTTTCATCTGTTGAGGTCGGTGAGACGGTCGTAATCGACCGTTACTTATTCTATCGGTTCCTCAATGAGAGGTTCCGATATTGCTTTAATGTGGTCGAGGATGGAGAGTCGGTCGCTCAGTTGAAATTTGGTCACTATACAGACCAAGAGGATGCACCTCTGTATGTATATCTCAAGGTAATGAACCCCGTACTATATGATGCCGGCAGGCTTAAACGATTATTGTCGTTGCCGGAGGCGATGGGAATGGTTTTCAATAACTTCACCGAGGTTGATTTGGCTCTGGACGGCGGGCTGAATTTTCCTTCCCTGATAAAGCGACTGATGCGAGACAAGACCATTACGACCATCATCAACGGCAAGGCGGTCAGGGGCAGAAAGGGTGTTCTTCAGGGCCTCTGCTTCGAGTACTCTACCACACTGGACCGACTATGCCATCCGTCAGTTACCATAAAGCAGAAGAAAGCCATAGCGAACAGATGCAGGGGTATATCTGTCCAAGCATACGACAAGAAAGCAGAAATCGATAACCACTCCGATAAACAGTATATCCTTGACCATTATAGCAATCCAAAGAGGTTGTATCGGCTCGAAATCCGCCTCTACTATCAGGAACTAAAGGACTTTTTTACCTTAAGCAAGGTATATCCAATGCCGGAGGCTCTCTTTGATGCAAACTTCATCCGTGGAATGTTCTACTACCATCTGTCAACGGTCATCCGTTTCACGCGGGGCCGCCGCAAACTTGATTGGGAGACCCTCATTAAGTGCAATGGCAAGGTATAGAATAACAATAACCCCTGTCACTGCATTTTTTCTTGCTTTGAGCGAGCAAAAAACGGCATCCTATCGCTCTCTGTGTCAATAGTGACTTTGTATCACTTTAATACACAAAAGAAGGTGATACACCGCACTCGAATGTATCACCTTATGACTTTGTATTAAAAGGGATGAGTTATCAGGAATCAGTGCGTTGTAAATTTACAATTAGGATAGTTAGAGCATCCATAGAAACTACCATAACGCCCACTCCTCAAGATAAGGGTTCCACCGCACCTTGGACACACCCCCGATGATACCTGCTGCTGATAATCTCTTTTAGCGGCATAGATGTTTTGGACATGTGTTCTACTATCTACCACTTCTCGAACATTCTTTTCAGTAAGCCGCTTAAGTATGTCGTTTACCTCAAGCGATGAAAGAACTTGGGTTTGATATTGCCGAATCGTCGTTATCAAATCATTATCATAAACAACATGATTGTTAGATTCCACTTTACTCAAATCAGCACTACCAGTAAAGACGACAATCGGGACAATCTTAAGATGACGCCATTCGGACAGATTCTTCTTTATCTCGTAGAGATGTCCAAGTGCCTGTCTAACGGGGTTATAAAAATGGTTTTTAGTGATGTGGGTATATGTTTTATACCATTTTCGACTATATCGAACATCCGTAGCTATGATTTGAGTCCATTGTTGCCGTTTATCGTCACCATATATTTCCCCACGATAATTCTTCGTCTCTATAACAAACAATCCATATGGCGATACTACAACATGGTCAATCTGTGTGGTCCCTTTATCTGTTTTCAGCACAATATCATCAAGAACATGATAAGCACTTGGCAGTTGAGATAGTAGCTCATGAACATGGCTCTCGCCCCTCTTCCCTTTCTGTTCAGGCGAATTATACCACCACCTATATATGATGAGACCCAGTAATGCAATGGTAATAATGATGTATAACATTGAGGTCATATAATGTAGTGAGAAGGCCTATGAGCGTCTTGTCGATGTTACAATCAAGCCCCTGCGAATGACACATCTGTCGTTTCGATAGGGCTTCTCTTCGGTGATGTTGAGGTTCTTCAGGTAAGTGTATGAGACTCCGATGTCATCTTTCGACCAGTGGTCGGTCAGGGCCTTAAGGTTGCCGTAGTAGTAGTGCCGCCCATCTTTCTCAAGATGCACGACGGCGCGTTCCTGCTTCTTCTTTTCCATGTTTCGTTACACGAATTATACTCAAAATTAGTAAAACGCTGCAAATATTCAAAATTTGCCATATAAAAGTTGCATATATTAAATTATAGCTGTATATTAGCTTCTGTAATAACAGATAGGTCATCATATTAGTAAAAACGCTAACGCTATGGAAAAGGTCGTCATTATTGCACGGGTCAGCACCGATAAACAAGAGTATCAAAGACAGGTCAATGAATTGACTGACTATTGCACCAAGGTCGGATGGAGCGTGGAGGCCGTGTTCTGCAACAAGGTCAGCGGAGCGAAGCGGATGGAGGAGCGTTCCGAGATTATGGACCTCATCAACTATGTGAAGTCAAATGACATCGACAAGGTGG
Organism: Bacteroidales bacterium; assembly: GCA_017614715.1. Lineage (GTDB taxonomy): Bacteria > Bacteroidota > Bacteroidia > Bacteroidales > UBA932 > Equibacterium. Next base: position 41,343 of record JAGABI010000028.1, read on the forward strand.
TCTGCCTCGAAATTAGCCGCCTTGGAAGGAACACACTCGAAGCACTGCGAGTAATACAATACCTCAACGAGAACGGCGTATCTCTCTATGTTAAGAACTACAATTTGGAGACCCTCACCGACGGCAAGGTCAACCCCGTCGCTTCCCTCATCTGCACAATCCTGCTCGAAATCTCCTCGATGGAGCGACTTACCATCAAGGAGAGGATGTCGAGCGGGAGGGACCAATACATCGCCAAGTGCCGCAAAGAGGGCATCAAGATGGGCCGTCCCGCCACCTATAGGAAATCGGTCGATGCCTATAAGCAGCAGTATCAGAAAGAGCTAGCGTTACTGAAGAAAGGTATAAGCTTGAGGAACATCAATGCCATTACGGGCACGAGCGTGAATACTATCCGCAAACTCAAGGCGTCAATCCTGTAATCGTCGCTGTATCAATTTGTTTTTCTCGTCGTTTTTCTGTATATTAATCAAGGCAGGGCGGTTCCTGCTATTAAAATAATGCCGGACGGCAAGGAATAACAGATATGAGTAGTTGGACGATATTAGACTTTCGGTGGATGAGATACGAAGCGTCCACGGGTATGAGAATTTGTCAGAGCAGGAAGCAAATCAGTTGCGGGACTTCCTGGCTCTGTATGCAAGAATAATGTATGAAGCAATGAAAGGCGATGGAGACGATAGACAGTAATGTATTAGGGCAATTTGGCAAAGGCGAGAAAGCCACCTTGAAGAAGGGCGGAAGAGCAGTCATATATCAAAGGGTAAGCAGTAAAGAGCAGGAGTCGGGCTTCAGCCCCGAAACGCAGAAAGAGTGTTGCTATGCGTGGGCGGAGAGGAACGGATTTGAAGTAGTCAAGTGTTGCGAAGGTGAGCACGAAAGCGCCAAGAGCGACACGAACCGCAAGCGTTTCAATGAGATGCTGAAGTTCGTAAAGGACAAGAAGAACCGTATAGATGCGGTCATCGTTTATTCAACGAGCCGCTTCTCAAGGACGGGAACAAAGTCATTCTCTATTTTGGACGAGCTGGAGTCAAAAGGTGTAACGGTATTCTCTGCAACATCGTCTTATGATGCCCGAACAGCGGACGGCAAGATGATGCAAGGTGTGGAGGTCCTAATGGCAAACCGCGAGAACAGTATAAAGTCTCAAGCAGTTAAGGATAGTGGAGCCAATGCCCTGCGGACAGGCAGATGGGTGTCACAACCGCCAAGAGGGTATGATATGAAAACCACTCGGGCAAGGCAGACCATTACCGTCAATGCTGAAGGTGAACTGATTAGGAAGGCGTTCAAGATGAAGGCGGACGAGAACCTTACCAATGAAGAAGTGCGAGTGAGAATGAAGGCGATGGGACTGGACTTATGCAAGCAGAGATGGTCATCAATCTTCCGTAATATCTTCTATGCGGGCTACTTTGCTCATCCCTTCCTACAGGGTGATATTATACCTGGTCCTCAAGAGCCATTGGTAACACTGGATGATTTTCTTAAGATAAACAACATAGTCCTTAAGGCGCATACAAGAGGATATGAGGCCAAGATGGACAAGGAGTATGCACCACTCATAGGGACCATACGATGCCCTGTATGTGGTCATAACCTCACTGCGTCGTTAAGCACCAAGATGCGTAAGCGTTTCGGCAGAGAGGTGGGTTACTATGTTTGCAGCCGGAAAGGCTGCAAGTGCAATGCATCCACCAAGAAGGTAAATGGAGCGTTCACGGAGCGGCTCGATAGTATCGCAATGTCACCTCAACATACAGAACTGCTGACACTGCAACTAAAGAGGGCATTTCCAATCCTGAACCACCTTGAGATGGAAGAAGTCGCAGCCATCAAAACCAACCTGACCAAGAAGCAGAACGAGATAGAGAGAATAGAGTACAACCTCGCCACTGCCCCTAATGCAAAGGTGCAGGAGACCTGTACGAAAATGCTCGAAAAGGCAGAGAGCGAAAGAGACGAGATTATGAGCGAACTGAAGGAGCGCGACAAATCCATATTGAACCTCAACGATTATGTGTCGAGCGGGCTTAACCTCAAAAATAATATATTGAAACTATGGGAGTTAGCAAATCTCGGCAACAAGCGTCGCCTTCAGAACATGGTCTTTCCTGACGGGATTGTTTGGAGCAAAGAAAACGACGATATTGAACCTGTTTCGCGGAACGAGTTCATCTTTACATACGGCTCAAATACAGTCGATTATGGAGAAAAAGAAAACGGACAAACTGCCGATTTTTGCAATTTGTCCGCTTTGGCTCCTCATCTAGGACTTGAACCTAGGACCCCCTGATTAACAGTCAGGTGCTCTAACCAACTGAGCTAATGAGGAATTTTCCTTTAGGGACTGCAAATGTAAAACTTTTTTCATTGTGCGCAAACTTTTTTATTGCAAAAATCTTTTTTTGATATATCTTTGCACCCGCTAAGCCCAGATGGCGGAATTGGTAGACGCGCTAGTTTCAGGGACTAGTGATCGCAAGATTGTGCAGGTTCGAGCCCTGTTCTGGGCACCAAAAAAGTCGCA
>JAGABI010000029.1 GCA_017614715.1 Bacteroidales bacterium
ATGCCGTTAGGAGCGATGATATAACGTTTTTCACCATCTTCATAAACTACCAGCGCAATGCGTGCAGTGCGGTTGGGGTCGTACTCGATGGTTTTAACGGTAGCTGTGTATTTGTCTTTGTCACGCAAAAAGTCGATGACGCGGTACATCTGTTTGTGGCCGCCGCCGATATAGCGCATGGTCATCTTACCCTGGTTGTTACGGCCGCCAGACTTGCGCAGGGGCTTCAGCAGGGACTTTTCGGGAGTTGTGCAGGTGATTTCTTCGTAGGTGCTGATCACCTTGTTTCTTTGACCCGGGGTTGCCGGTTTGAATTTACGTACTGCCATAATCTTCCGGATCTTTAGATGTTACTGTAGAAATCAATCTTGTCGTCAGCAGCCAGGGTCACATAAGCTTTCTTAAAGTGATTGGTGCGACCGTTCAACATACCAGCTTTGGTGTAACGGCTTTTCTTCTTGCCGTGATAGTTTACGGTGTTAACCTTAACGACCGAAACATTGTAAGTCTGCTCGACCGCCTGCTTGATCTCAATCTTATTGGCATTGCGGTCAACAATAAAACCGTAACGGTTCAACTTATCGCCTTGAGCCGTCATTTTTTCGGTTACGATTGGCTTAATCAGTATTCCCATTGCTTTAGATTATTTTTGTCTTTCGGCAAGGATATCCTGGACGCCGTCCACCATTACCAGATGATTTGCATTCATTATGGCGTAGGTGTTGATTTCGTCAACGGTGATGACTTTCACCTCAGGAAGGTTGCGAGACGATAAGTAAACATTGTTGGAATTCTCGGGGAGGACGACCAGGGTCTTGCGGCCGTTAGCCTTGAGCGCGTCGAGGATCTTGATTAAATCCTTGGTCTTGGGTGCGTCCATTGCAAAGGGCTCAACCATTGTGATAGCCTCTTCCTGTGCCTTGTAAGTGAAGGCGGAGTTGCGGGCAAGCTGTTTGAGCTTCTTGTTGAGCTTGAAGCGGTAGTCGCGGGGCTGGGGACCGAAAATGCGGCCGCCACCTACATAGATACCAGCCTTGATGGAACCGTGGCGTGCGCCGCCGCCGCCTTTCTGGCGACCCATCTTCTTGGTACTGTGAGCGATTTCGCTGCGATCTTTGCTCTTGTGAGTTCCCTGACGCTGGTTTGCAAGGTATTGCTTCACGTCAAGATAAATAGCATGGTCGTTGGGCTCGATGGCGAAGATAGCGTCATCGAGAACGGCTTCCTTACCGGAAGCGGTGCCGTCGATTTTGTAAACTGCCAGTTTCATAACGTTAAGCCTCCAATGTTACATAAGAACCCTTGGCCCCGGGAATAGAGCCTTTAACTACGATGAGATTGTTTTCAGGTATAACTTTGACAACCTGAAGGTTGAGAACCTTGACGCGGTCGCATCCCATGTGACCACCCATTCTCATACCGGGGAAGACACGGCTAGGCCAGGACGATGCACCCAGGGAACCGGGTTTGCGAAGCCTGTTGTGCTGACCGTGAGTCTGTCCGCCAACACCGGCGAATCCGTGGCGCTTTACTACGCCCTGGAAACCTCTACCTTTAGAGGTACCGGTAACGTCGACCCATTCTACAGATTCGAGATCTGAGACGGTGATGGTGTCTCCCAACTTGAGGGAATCGATGTCAAACGACTTGAATTCCACCAATTTGCGCTTGGGAGTGGTTCCTGCCTTATCAAAGTGGCCCTTGAGAGCCTTGCTGGCGTGTTTCTCTGAAATTTCGTCATAGGCAAGCTGTACGGCGGCATAACCATCTTTTTCTACCGTACGAATTTGCGTAACAACACACGGACCAGCCTCAATTACGGTGCAAGGTACATTCATACCGTTTGCATCGAACATGGAAGTCATTCCGACTTTCTTTCCAATTAATCCAGGCATTGTAGATAATTTGGTGTAAATAAATTAGTTGTAAAATTTTCCGCATTTTTTAGCGGGCTGCAAAGATACAACTATTTTCCAAATTATCAACAAGTTTTTGAACAAAACTCGCTTTTGTGGAGCACAGGAGAATCGAACTCCTGACCTTTTGAATGCCATTCAAACGCTCTGCCAACTGAGCTAGTGCCCCAAATACTTTTGCAAAGGTAAGATTTTTTCTTGTCTTGCAAAAGCATAAATATGCTGCAAACAATTATTTCATCAGCACAAGATAGCCTCCGGCTGGGAGGGTGGAAACATATGCGTCGCTGAGCTGTTCTTCCGAGAAGAGATTAGTGTACTTACCTTTTAACGGCAGGGCGACGGTGGCGGTTTCGGTACCCAGGTTGACAGCAACGATAACTTCATTCTTGCCCCTGGTGCGTTTGAACGAGAATACACCGTCGGTGTTCTGGGGAATCTCTTCATATACACCTCCGCGCTCGCCCGCATCCAGGGCGGGATTGTTGTGCTTGAGCCATACGAGCTTCTTAAAGAAACCGGTGAAATCGTTACTGCTCCAATCCTCTATAGGATCCTTCTCAAAGAACTGCAGGCGGCGGCTCAGGCCGATTTCCTGCCCGGTGTAAACAAGCGGCTGGCTCTTGGGGAGGGTGAAGCAGAGCACTTCGCAAGCATTGGCGCAGTCACCCATCCGCTCGAATTCGGTTCCCTGCCAGCTGTTTTCGTCGTGGTTGGAGGTGAATGTCATGCGGAAGGCGGTCTCCGGGTAGTTCTCTGCGTCGCGTTTGAGATAAGCGCGCAGCTCGTCAAACGATTTCTGCCCCGCAGCGATGTCGTTGAGCAGGTGATGCAGCTCCCAGGCGTAGGTGGCGTCAAAGCAACTGTCGGGATTTGCCAGATTGGTGCGCTCCGCCTCTGCCAGGAAGTAAGCGTCGGGATAATCGGTGTTCAGGCCCGGCATCACGCTCTGCCAGAACTCGGCAGGCATCTCGCCGGCCGCGTCGCAGCGGAAGCCGTCCACCCCCTTGTCCAGCCAGAAGCGCATGCACTCCTCCTGCGCCGCCCAAACCTCGTGATTGTCGTAGTTCAGGCTGCGGGTGTCGGTCCAGTCGTACTCCCAGATGGCGTTGCCGGCGCTGTCTCGCTCATAGAATTCCGCAGGTTTGGTGATCATCCATATATGGTCGGGTGCCGTCTGGTTGGCCACCCAGTCCAGAATCACCTTGAATCCCAGTTGGTGGGCAGCGGCAAGCAGGCTGTCAAAGTCTTCCATGGTGCCGAATTCGGGATTGACCTTGCAATAGTCGCTGATGGCGTAATATGAGCCTAGGGTGCCCTTGCGCCCCTCGGTGCCTATTTCGTACATCGGCATCAGCCAGAGGATGTCCACACCCAGTTCCTTGAGGCGCGGTAGCTGTGCCTCTACGCCGGCAAAGGTGCCTTCCGGCGAATACTGGCGTATGTTTACTTCGTACAGGACGGAGTTGTAGGTCCACTCCGGATGGTGAGCCGCCTGGGGGGCTTTCTTCTCCTTGCAGGAGGTCAGCAGCGCGGCAACGGCCGCTAACACGATAAGTATCTTTTTCATAACGAGTTGGTTATCAGGGTTATTGTTTTAAAACGACTGAAGAATAAGCCCCCAGGGTCAGGCTTTCGCCGCTGACGCTGATATCGCCATTGGCCACTACCTGTGAGTTTAATTTGTAACCCGCGAGGGAGACAGTAGCGGCGCTGCCGCTGAAATTGTGTGCCACCAGCAGGGTCTCGCCGCCGCCGGTCATGGTCCACAGTGCAACAGGATTGACGCTGCAAGAGACTTCTGCCATAGAGCCGGAGGAAAGGGCGGGATGGGTATTACGCGCGCGCGCGAACTTCTTATATGCGTTCAGGACAGACTCTTCGTGAGCATTCTGATACTCTACGGAGATGCTGCCGGTAACCATGTTGTAATCTACCTTGCCGTTGAGGCCGATGGCGGGAACGGTGCCGTCGATAGTCCACTTGATGGGGGTGCGGATATATTCGTCTCCGCCTGACTTGGTGCCCCAGTAGCCCAGTTCTTCACCCTGGTATATGAAGGGTTTGCCCGGGGATGTGAGCAACACGGCGCCGGCAAGTTTCATCTTGTTCTTGTCGCGGTTCAAGTCGCTGCCGGCACGGTCTTCATCGTGGTTTGAGAGTTTTATGGCATCTATGAAATCGTTGCGGTAAGGCTTGTACTGGTCGCGGAACCAGAGCACGGTAGCGGCAAAGTCGTTGCCCTTGCCACGGCCGATACGGTCTTTTAAGGTCCACCAGTAACTGAAATTGAACAGCGAAGGGAGCCCTTTGTAATACTCCTTTATCTTGCCCGTCTCTTCCCAGGCTTCACCCACCATGTACATATCGCCTTTTCCTCCACGGGCCTTGTAGGTGGCGTTGCAGCGGTCGTACCATTGTTTCAAGAAGTTTGCGTTGGCATTGGCGTGGTTCTGATAAATCCAGATTACGGCGTCCAGGCGCAGGCCGTTGACACCCATGTTGATCCATTTGTCGGCACTTGCCGCCAAATCCTTGAAGGCGGCCGATTCAGAGGCGTTGGCATAGGGGCCGTAGTTGAGGTCGGGCATAGAGCTGTCAAATGCGGCGAAATACCATACCTGCTGCCCACCAAAGGTGATGTCGGCGGAGGCGCTGTTGTTGATGGCAAAGGGCTTGCCAAAGGTGATGCTGCTACCGTCGCCGCCCCATTTGTAGCTGCCCCACTCGGTGGAAGAGCTGCGCACCAGAAAACCCCAGTCGGTGTCTACGTCAATGGTTATCTCATATATGCCGGACGATGTTTCATAAAGCCCGACAAGGCCTGCGCTGCCAATCCAAAGCCACATGCCGGCTGCCGGGTTGGCGGCTTGTGCCGGATCGGTGGTCTCTGTTACGGTCACGGTTTTGGCGTTCCAGTCCAGCCGGAAGTGCAACCGCCCCTTGTATCCCAAATCGCCGCCGGAAGCGGAGTGCCAGTCCCCCATATAAGGATTTGAGGAACCGACGAAGTTATCGACCCTTCCGGCGTAAACATCCGCCGACCAATTGTTGGAGAGGACATAATAGCTGCGGTAGGGGCTGCTTTCAGAAGAAATGGCGTTGTTGAACCACTCACCGCGTCCGGAATGGTTCAGCACATAGTCCATATAGATGTCGATGTTCTTTTCCGCAGCCTTGTCAATCAGTTCCTTGAAATCCGCCTCGGTGCCCAGCTTTGGATTGATGGAATAATAATCCAGAACATTGTATCCGTGATAAGATGAAGAAGTCTGGATTGGGGAGAGCCAGAGAGCGGATGCCCCCAGTGCGTCAAGGTAATCCAGATGCTGCGTGATGCCCTTGATGTCACCCCAGCCGTCTCCGTCGCTGTCTGCAAAACTATATACATTGAGCTGATAGGTGATGTCAGCCAGCTTTTCAGTGCCGTCGTTGTCGTCCGGGACAGGTTGAGGCTGCTTTTCGCACGAGGCAGCAAACAGGGGCAGCATGGCCAGTATCAGGAGTAGTCGCTTCATAAACAAGGCATTGCGTTAACTCTCAAAGTTAGCACAATCAGTCGAATAATACAAAAAAACGGCCCCCGGAAGCCGGGAGCCGTCTAGAAGATTATTGGATAGGATTACAGAGTGCAGTTGAGCGTTACCTTTTTCAGGTCCTTGTTACCCCAGGATGTAATGGTAACAGGGGTGGCAGGAATCTCAGGAAGGTCGGCACGAGGAATCCGGTACTCAAGCTTTGCGCCTTCTTCATCCACAATACCTTTAACCGTGATGTTGTTAACGGTGTAAGCGGAAGGACGGCAGTCGCCCTCAGCGGTGATTTCGATAACAGGAGCCTCAGCCGTACCACCAAAGCAGTAAATGTAGCCAATGTAATCATAAGGGCCGTTGCCGTTAAGGGACTCACCGTTCTCAGGGTCGCCATCCAGGTCGAAAGCAAAATAGATATAACCCTTGCCGGCGCCCCAAAGATCGGCGAATCTGCCCTCGGTTGTTCTCCAGGTGTAGAAATAAAGGTATTTCTCATCGGAAGTGGCCTTGAACATACCATGATTGCCGTCGCTTACGCCCTCGATGTCTGCCCAGTCGGAGAAGTCACCGTCGATGGAGATAGCGCCTTCGAAGGGCTCACCAACGGTTACTGTCCCGGCATTGAAGTCGATGGTAATCTGCTGGCCAGCTTCAACTGCTACGCGCTCCTGGTCGCCACCGGCACCGCGGTAAGCGATCTTGCCGTCGAAGTATACGAACTCGGTCTTCCACCAGTCGATCCAACCGTTAGGAGTGGTGATGCCGTCAATGGGAGCGGAAGGAACGATCTTGGAGGCGAGACGCACTGCAGCGTCGGTATTGGTAACGGTAGCAACCAGAGTGCGCCCGTCGGGCTGGAATTTGACGATGTCGGGAGCATTGAAGTCCCAAGCGTCAGCGCCCCATGCGGAACCGATACCATAAACCTCTGCGGGGTAGATTTCGACAACCTTGTCGTTGCCGTTTACGAATACAGTGTAGAAGCCGTCTTCCGGAACGAAGCAGTTGCCGTCTTTTGTAGTGTAACCTACAGTACCGTCACCGGTGAAGTCGCCGCTCCACTCCTTGAGTGCGCAGAACTTGAAGCCCTTGTCGTCGCCAGCCTCGAAATAGCGGGTGCACCAGAAGTAACCGGGAGCAGAAGGGATGCCGGAGAGTTCTACGATGCCGTCGCTACCCCAGTCCCAAGAGCCCCACTGAGCGCCAATCATGTACATGTGCTCGGGAGCGGTGATTTCAATCTCTTTTGCCAGTTCAATCTTGTATGTGAAGCTGTTGGCAATTTCGCCAGCTGCGAGCTTGAATGTGAGGGAGATGTTGTATAGACCGGGAGTTTCAACCACAAAGTTGCTTCCGCCCGGTTTGCTGTCCTGGCCGAGGTTGGTGTTTGCTTTAACTTCACCCTTGCTGTCGAGGGTGATTTTCCAGGCACCGCCGTAAGCGAACTTGAATTCGAGGCCGTTAACCAGTTCGGCGTTCTCGATAGTGAAAGTCATACCGTCGTTGGAAGCAGCGGTTGCAGCCATTTCGGTGAAGCTCCATCCGTTCATGCCGCCGCGTACGCCCCAGTTGGCGGGAGCGACGAGAATCAGGGCGTCGTCCAGGTCATTGGCTTTGTTCAGGTCAAGCACGATGTGATACAGGCCGGTTTTTGCAACCTTCATCTTGGGAGCGGACTCGCCCACAACAAGGGCACCCTTCTGTATGGGTGTGGCAGGGTTGTCCTGATAGATTCCGGAGAAATCGGTGGGAGTAAATTCTGCCAGGTTGGCACCATAGAAATTCTTCTTGCCGCCGTTAACCCAGACCAGGGAGAATTCCTTGCCGCCCTGCAGCACGATATATTTCTCAAACATACCGTCACGGGCGCTCTGGTCCTTGGCCTCATTGATACCGCCTGCCATACGCAGGAGGTCATCTAATTTGTCAAAGCCGGTGGCATCGCCGGTTACATAAACGCCATCCTCAACAATATCCTCGGGGTTGATGGGATCATTGTTGGGATCCTTGCAGGCTGTCACGCAGAATGCGATAGCCAGCGCACAAAATGCAAATAATACTTTTTTCATTTTAAAAGTGTTAAAGATTAGTTGGTTGTTATATAATTGATATTAGTTATTAGTATCCGGGATTCTGTTCGTAAACGCCTGGAGCGCCGTCCCTTACCCAGTCGGGGATGGGAAACAGCTGGTGATTCTTGTCGCTGGTCTCCTTGAATTCCCATTTGTTGCCATAGGTGCCAAAGCGGATCTGGTCGTCGCGGCGGTGTCCTTCCCAGGCCAGTTCGCGGCCGCGCTCTGCCAGCAGTTCGTCGTAGGTGAGCTGGGCGGCAGTGTAATCGGGCAAGCCGGCACGACGGTGTACCTTGTTCACGCACTCCAACGCTTCGGCATCGGCCTTGCCATCATTCTGGCGCATGCGGGCCTCTGCTTTCATAAGAAGGACATCTGCATAACGATAGATGGGGAAGTCGCTGTCGGCATGGTGTGCGATGCCGTTCTCAAACTGGAACTTGATAAAGCGGGCGCCCTCGCAGGAGTTGGAGGCAGAGGGCTCCTGAATAGTTGTCACCTTGGGGTCTATGATAACCTTGAATTCGCTCTGACCGTGTTTCCTCTCGACAACTTTGCCTGTCCAGGAATCGCGTTTGTAGATCAGGGTATTCCAATCGGCAGGGGTGTCATAAACCGGACCCGTGAACCACTGGTTCCTGCGGACATCGTTGTCAGCATAGAGATTGTAGAACGACTCCAGGGTGCAGGGGCCGTTCCAGCAATCGGTGGAAAAGCCGAATACGTCACGCATTGCGTAGTGGTTTGTCATCAGGTGGAACATATTGCCCTTTGCATAAGTCGCGTCAAACACAATGGGGAATATTATCTCCTTGTTGCCGGTGTTGTTGGTGGTGAATGCGGCAAAGTAATCTTCGTTCAGGCCGTAGCCGTAACCACCGTTTATGATTTTGTCGCAATACTCCTCAGCCTCTTTCCAGCGGGGGGTTCCGGTATAAACCCCGGCGTTGAGGTAGAGTTTGGCAAGAATCATATAGGCCACGGGACGTGTCATGGAGCCGTAGCGGACGGAGTCGTCCACCAGTTCGATATTCTCTTTGAGCTCTTTTTCTATCCACTCGAACACCTCTTTGCGGGTATATTGTTTGATTTCGCGTTCGCCATCGTCGATGTGGACGTTGCCATATACATCCATCGCCAGCAGGTGATAGAATGCGCGGAGAATCTTGGCCTCGGCAAGACCTGCCTTTGCGGCGTCGCTCCAGGTGGATTCGTCCTCTCCCGCAATGGTGTGGATGTTGTCAATCACGATGTTGCATTTTGTAACACCTCCGAATGCAAAACTCCAGCCATTGTTGATGTCGCGGGTGTCGCTCTCCCAGGTGTGGGTATGCATTGCGATGGGCACGCCGCCGTCAAACCAGTCGGTGCCGCGGGTGGGGACAACAACCTCATCTGAAGTGTATTCCTGGAGGCTCCAGAAGCCCTCGCGATATACGTAACCGTATTCGCCGGCCAGCTGTGAGTATGCGTTGGCGATGAGGGTAGAAAACTGTTCGGGAGTCTGGAAGTAATCGTCTTTGAGTACATCCGTATAAACTTCCGGAGTAAGGTCGGTGCAGGAAATGGCACACAGGCCGATTACTGCGATGAGTATATTATAAAACTTTTTCATACGCTCTTTCACTAGAAGTTAATGTTGACACCCAGGGAAACGGTCCTCTGAGTCGGATAATACGAGCGGCCGTCAAAGCCGGGAGCGAGTCCGGACAAGTTCACGGTAGAGGGGTCGTGACCCTTGTATTTGGTTATAGTGAACAGGTTCTGTGCATTGATGTAGAGACGCAGGGACTTGACGTAATCGGCAAAGACACCCTTGATGTCAGGTCTCCAGCCAAAGGTGACGTCGTTCAGCTTCACGTAAGTGGCATCTTCCAGATAGAAGTCAGAGAAGCGGCGCAGGGAGGCCTTGGTGCTCCCGGGGTTGTCTATCCAGTGGGTAAGTTTCTCCGCCTCGCCGCTGAAGGAACTCAGAAGCACGTTCTCCGTACCGCGGGTATTCTCGTAGAAGTAGCGGGTCTCATTGAAATAGAGGCCTCCGATCTGGCCGCGGAAGTTGAGGCCCAGGTCAAAGTTCTTGTAATTGAGAGTGGTGTAAAAGCCGAGGGTCACCAGAGGGAATGCGTTGCCAAGCACCTGCTTGTCGGCATCGGTCGGTTCGCTGGTGTAGCCGCCGGCAGGGGTGAAGAACATCCAGGTTCCGTCGTCCTTGATGGTGGCATACTTGAGACCGTAGTAGTTGCCCACAGCCTCGCCCTCTACCAGGCGCATCACGTAGTTGCCGGTCTCTCCGTCACCGGAAGAGATGTAACCGACGTTCTGGTAGGCGGCGATGTGGTTACCCTGGGCATCTGTCTCGCCGTACTGCTCGCCGGTAATGCGGACCACGCGGTTGCGGTTCCAGGCGGCGTTGAGCCCTGCGGTCCAGTTGAGGTCGTGAGTCTTCATGATTATGCCGTTCAGGCTGAGCTCCAGACCGTAGTTGTGAATCTGGCCGTAGTTGTCCCACTTCTTTGCCGATACGTTTCCGCCCGTCAGGGGCACGTCGTATTCGTAGAGCAGGTTGGTGGTGTTGCGGAAGTATCCGTCGATGGTACCCCAGAAGCGGCCGTCCAGCATTGCAAAGTCAAGGCCGACGTTTGTCTCGCGCTTCTCTTCCCAACGGATGTATTCGTTCACGTTTGTCTGGGGACCCCAGGGGAGGATGAACTTGCCGTTGGAGAAGATGTAGTCGCTGCCGGGACCCACGAGCATCATATAGAGGTATGAGCTGCCGGGCATGTTACCGGTTACACCGTAGCCGGCACGCAGCTTGAGCTCGTCCAGCCAGGTGACATTCTTCATGAAATCCTCTTCCGTGATGATCCAGCTGGCAGAAACGGAGGGGAAGAGACCCCACGGGCCGAGCACCGGATTGGCCTTAGCGCCGAATTTGGAACTGCCCTCCAGACGGGCGCTGGCAGAGAGGAAGTACTTGCCGGCAAAGTTGTACATGCCGCGAACAAAGAACGATGCGAGTTTATCCTTGTATTTGTAGCTGCTCTGGTTTGCCTCGTCGCTCTTGCCGGAGAGTTTGCCCTCGCCCAGTCCCAGATTGTTGAAGAGAATCTTGTCCAGGGGGAAGATAGAGTTGTTTGCAGAGAAGCCCTGGCTCAGGTTGGTCTGATAGCTCTGGCCAAGCAGGAACTGATAGTTGTGGCGGCCGGCGCTGCCCATATAGTTGAGGGTGTTCTCCACAACCTGCTGGGTTACGGCAGCATAGCTCTGGCTTGCGACACCGTCGCGACCGGAAACTTCGCGCAGGGTGCTTTTCTGGTACTTGCCGTTCCAGGTAGAGGTCTCCTGCAGCGAGTATGCGGTGGTGAACTTGAGTCCGCGGCAGATGTCCAAAGTGGCGCGTACGCTGCCAATCATATTCTGGTCTTTCTGCTGGTTTGTGGTCTGGTCTATGTCAGACACAGGGTTGCGGGTGTAGAAGTTGTCGGACTCATAATATCCTCCGTACTTCACGAATTTCTCATCGTCGGATTTGATGGGCATCGTGGGGTTGGAGCGGATGGCCTGGTTAAAGTTGTCGTAGTTTGCCCAGTCCTTGAAGCCGCGGGTGTAAGAGAAGTCGTAGGAGATTTGCAGACGGTCGTTAAGTGCCTTCTGGTCGGCAGCAAAGCGGCCCTGGACCTCATCAAAATCGGACTTCAGGGCGATACCCTGGAGGTTGCGGTAGCCGACAGATGCGCGGTAGTTGAACTTCTCGGTGCCTCCGGTTATCGACACGTTGTGGGTGTGCGATATCGGGTTGCGGGAGATGGCCTTGACCCAGTCGGTGTCGGCACCAAAGTCGGTGCCGAGCCCCTTGGCCACCATCAGTTCGCGATATTCCTGCGAGTTGAGCACGCGCGGCACGTTGGTGATGAAGCCCACGCTGGCGTTGCCGTTATACTCCGCTGAGAAAGCGCCGTCCTTGTTGCCGCGGCGGGTGGTGATCAGGATGACGCCGGCGTTGGCGCGGGTACCGTAGATTGCGGCAGCAGAACCGTCCTTGAGGATGTCGATAGACTCGATGTCGGCGGGCTGTACAGAGGAGAGGTTACCGCCCGGCACACCGTCGATTACATACAGGGGTTCGGTAGAACCGTTCAACGAGCCCACACCGCGCAACTGGACGTTGTAGCTGTTCTGTGCGGGGTCGTCACCACCGTTTTTGATAACATTCAAGCCGGACACCTTGCCCTGCAGCAAACCCATAGGGTTGGCCACGGAGCCCTGGTTAAAGTCGTCGGGTTTGAGGGAAGCCACACTACCGGTGACCTCTTTCTTGGTCTGGGAGCCGTATCCGATGACGACAACCTCGTCAAGGAATTCGTTATCCTCTGCCAGAGTGACAGTAGCGGGAACCGCATTTGCAGGGAATGACTGGGTGGAATAGCCTATGCAGCTTATCTCCACTACAGCATTCTCGCCGCTTACATTCAGGACAAAGTCGCCGTCCATGCCGGTGGAGACACCGTTGGTGGTGCCTTTCTCCATTACAGTGGCGCCGTAAACCGGGCCAAGGGCATCAATCACGACTCCTTTAACCTTGTATCCGCCCTGTGCGGATGCAGAAGTGCTGAACAATCCTCCCAAAAGAAGGATGGCAGCGACTGCGGTTAAAAATCTTTTCATCAGATGATTGTTAGGTTAAACTTATTATTGGTTCATATTAGATTTCACTTTGACAAGCAGCACGGCGGCAGCGCCCAGTATCAGGTAAATGCCCGCCATAACCAGCATGGAACTCTGGGTGCCGCCCAAAGCCTTGAGCACCAGGCCGCCGGTGGCCGCCGCCACAATCTGCGGCAGGCAGATGGTGCCGTTGAACAGCCCCAGGTAAGAGCCCATATACGGGTTACCCTCAAGCGCGTTGGTAAGCAGCGTGAAGGGGAGCGCCAGCATCGCGGCCCAGGCTGCGCCGATAAGGAAGTATGCGGCACAGGCCAGATATTTGTCGTGGATAAACGCCACGGCTATGAAGCCTACTGCACCAATCAGCAGGCTTACGATATAAGCGGTCTTGAGGTTTTTGAAGCGGGGCAGTACCAGAGCCCACAGTATCGAGCCCACCGCCTGAACGGCAAAGACCACGCCGACCCAGTTGCCGGCTGCCTGGTATGCGGCAGAGGCGGTGTCGGTGGCTCCGTTCCAGCAGTTGAACGCGAGGGTGCCGTTGGTATAGGTCCACATGTAGAGGAACGCGGCCCAGCAGAAGAACTGCACCAGACCCACCGTCCAGAAAATCTTGGGGGCCTTGAACAGCAGGGCGAAGAGACCTTCTCCCTTCCCCTCTGTTTTCTCCGTGTCAATCCCATGGAACTCGGCATACTCTGCCGGCGGCATCTCCTTGACGTTTACGAAAGTGTAGAGCACGCAGATAATAAGTATCGCCGCGCCAACATAGAACGATGTAATCACCGATGCGGGAACCACCCCCTCCGGTGCGGAGTTGGCGATGCCGATCCAGGTGAAGAATATCGGCAGCAGGTAGCCGATCAGGCTGCCGGCGTTGCACAGGAAACTCTGGATGGAATAGGCCTTGGCCTTCTGTTGCTCATTGACCAGATCGCCCACCATCATCTTGAAGGGCTGCATTGCTACGTTGATGCTGGTATCCAGGAATATGAGCGAGAAGAGGCCGAACCACATGGCCATATTCAGCCCCAGGAAGATCCTGGTGGAGAAATGCAGGCTGCCGGCGTTGGGGAGGAAGGCCATCACCAGCACGGCTATTATCGCGCCCACCAGCAGGTAGGGTTTGCGCCGCCCCATGCGGCACCAGGTGCGGTCGGACCACTTGCCTATGAGCGGCTGGACAATCATCCCCATCAGCGGCGGGAGAATCCAGAAGAAACTCAGCTGATGCGGGTCTGCCCCCAGGGTCGCGAAGATTCGTGAAATATTGGCGCTCTGCAGGGCGTATGCAATCTGGACTCCGAGATACCCGAAGTTCAGATTGATCAATTGCTTATTTGAGAGGTTACGATTTTGCATTTTTTCGTAATGAAATATAACGAAAGTAATGAATGAGAGTCAATAATCCAAAAATACTTCTCTATTTACCCCTTGCAGCATCGGTTACCATAACCCTTATGCGATTGCACAGGTCACTGTCGGCAATCATCTCCTCCAGCGTGAGATGCATCCTGTAGCGCCAATAGTGGCGGGGATTGGCGGGGATGTTGATCCGCTCGTCGGCGGGGTCACCGCTGTAGCGCACCCTGCCGTCCACCGCCAGATAGTCCTGCAGCGGCAGTATCGCCAGCATAGCGGGGGAGTAGAGGTGTTCGCGAACGATTGCTTCGGCAACCCACGGTTCGCAGAACCAGGGGGCTCCGCCGCCACAATGCATCATCTCGTTGTAGAAACGTTGCGTGAGGTTGCGGTCCTCTTCCCACCAAGCCCTGAGCGGACTTGTGTCGTGGGTTCCGGTGGCGCAAACGCAGTAGTATGGATAGTGTGCGGGGTCGGCAAAATCCACGCTGGTATCCTTGGGCATACGCTGGATTTCAAGGCTGAGGATGTTCAGCTCCTCCATCACGGAGGCCACGCAGCCCGGAATCATTCCGAGGTCCTCGCCGCAGCTGAGCATCGCGCTGCTTCTCAGCAGGGAAGGGAGCTTGCGCATGGCGCTCTCGCGCCAGAAATCGTCGTGCCGGTGATAGAAAAAGTCGTTGTAGAGGGCATTGAAGCGCTCCTGCAGGGCTCCGTCCATCTGGGCGTAGGTCTGGGTGAACTGGGCAGAGATGCGGGGGTGCCAGTATCCCTTCTTTCTGGGATCCTCCACAAACAGCACATCGGTCTCGTCGCCATCCGGCGGCGTCACAAACCTGCTTCCGGAAAAATCGAACCCCATCTTGAGCAACTCCTCTTCACTGTACGGGAGGGCGGGGGCAAAGTGCCCCATCAGGCCGCTCTTGTACTTTGCGGGAATCTCCCAGATGCGGAAGAAGCCCAGGATATGGTCTATGCGGTATGCATCAAAGTACTCGCTCATCTTCTGCAGCCGGGCGCGCCACCATGCAAAGTCATCCTCTGCCATGCGGTCCCAGTTGTAGGTGGGGAAGCCCCAGTTCTGGCCGTCGGCACTGAAGGCATCCGGCGGCGCTCCCGCCTGCATGTCCAGGTTGAACAGGTCAGGATTGGTCCAGGCGTCGGCGCTCACGGGGCTCACGCCAATAGGGAGGTCCCCCTTGATGGCTACCCGGTGGGTGTGGGCGTATGCCACCGCATCCTTAAGCTGGCGGTCCAGAATATACTGGATCCAGCACCAGAAGGCCACTTTGCAGGCGTTTGCGGCGGCGTAATCTTCCACTTTCTTCTTGGAATACTTGGAGTATTTGCCCCATGTGCGCCAGTCCACAGTACCCAGCTCGTCGCGAAGGCAGCAGAACACTGCGTATGGGAGCAGCCAGAAGCGGTTTGCAGCCACAAAGTCCAGATATTTCTCCTCTTTTGTGAACTTCTCCTGCTTGGAGTCGAAGAGCTTGTGCAGCAGCTTCATCTTCTCGCCGTTGACCTTTTCGTAGTCAATCTTCTCCAACGCATTCAGCGCCTGCTGCTTTGCGGCGTAGGTCTTGCCGGCGGTGCCCCCAGCCTCCGGCAGGTGGATGAACTGCGGATGGAGCGCGAAAGAACTCACCGAGTTGTACGGGTACGAATCGCGCCAGGTGCCGGTCATGCTGGTGTCGTTCACCGGCAGCAGCTGGATGAAATTCTGCCCTGTGGCAACCGCCCAGTCCACCATCTTCTTGATGTCGTTGAATTCACCCACGCCAAAGCTCTCTTTGCTCCTGAGCGAGAACACCGGGATGGCGACTCCTGCGCCGCGCCATGGGAGCTGCCTGAAGAAGGGCACTACATCCTCAATTACAAGGGTGGCATTTTTGCCCGGTATGGCGTCACAGATGTGGTTAGGCCCCTCTTCCCAGAGGATTATATTGCCGGAGCGGTCGGCTATCACATATTTGTATTCGAAAGGTGCGTCTGCCTGAAGGCTAGTCTCCCACCAGGGGAAGTTGCTGTCACTGAGAGTCTTGGCTACCTGCCAACATCCCAGTGCTTCGCTGCTGCCGGCGATTGCCAGCACCTGGTCGGGCCGGATTTCCGGGGCGGCTGTGCGCAGCACCACGTTCCCGGCCAGATCTGCGGCCGAAGCGGTGTCGCGATGGAAAATAACATCCTTGAAGGCAGATGCCCAGAAGGCAGAGTTTGCAGGGCGGTCTATCCAGCGGTCGCGCACTGTTACCTCTTTCGCCTTCCTGGGGACCTTAAAACAGTGGGTGCGCCATTCGCGGCGGATTATGCAATCGTCGCGCATCAGCAGATATGTATATTCCTGACCGTTGCGGACATCGGTGCTTTTGAGATCAGCCTCCCAGAGGCCGTCGCCTGCGAAGTGCATCCCGTGGGTTTTCTTGCCGGATTTGAGGGCAAGGCACTCGCCCGGCGCAGTTTTGAATTCAATCGAAAAGAATATTGTCATAATGAGTCGGTCATTTATACAAATATATACAAAAACTATCGGAAAAAACCTCATTTTTTAGGTTAAATGGTTAAAAATTCAAACCTTTGCAGTTCGGAAAAAAGCAGCCTATGAACACACTTTTCGATAAGATTTGGGACCGGCACGTAGTGCAGATAGTAGAAGATGGCCCCACACAGCTCTATATAGACCGGCTTTACTGCCACGAAGTAACTACGCCACAGGCATTTGACGGCATGCGCGAGAGGGGTATCAAACCCTTGCGCCCGCAGCAGATCGTATGTATGCCGGACCACAATACCCCCACCCACGACCAGGACAAGCCCATCGAGGATCCCGTATCCAAGAAGCAGGTAGATACCCTGGCGGCAAACGCTGCTGAGTTTGGCCTTACGCATTACGGAATGTTTGACAAGCGCAACGGTATCATCCACGTGGTAGGACCCGAGCGCGGCCTCTCGCTCCCCGGTATGACAATCGTGTGCGGCGATTCCCACACCTCCACCCATGGCGCCATGGGCGCAGTTGCCTTCGGCATCGGCACTTCAGAAGTGGAGATGGTCATGGCCTCGCAGTGCATCCTGCAGCAGAAGCCAAAGAGCATGCGCATCAGCGTAGAGGGCAAGCTCTCAAAGGGCGTAACCGCCAAGGATGTGGCACTTTACATAATGAGCAAGATGACCACCAGCGGCGCTACCGGATACTTTGTGGAGTATGCCGGCAGCGTGGTGCGCGACCTCTCCATGGAGGGTCGCCTTACACTTTGTAACCTCTCAATCGAGATGGGCGCCCGCGGCGGTTTTGTGGCACCCGATGAGAAGACGTTTGAATATATCAAAGGTCGCGAATATGCTCCCAAGGGGGCTGAATGGGACAGGGCCGTTGCTTACTGGAAGACCCTCCGCAGCGGTGACGACGCAGTCTTTGACCGTGAAATCGTATATAATGCAGAAGATATCACCCCTATGGTGACCTATGGCACCAACCCCGGTATGGGCATGGGCATCGCTGATACTATTCCAGCACAGGAAAGCGTTCCGGAGAGCAGCCGTGCCTCGTTTATGCGTTCGCTGAACTATATGGGCTCCGCCCCGGGAGAAAAGATGCTCGGCAGGAAGGTCGATTATGTATTCTGCGGCAGCTGCACCAACGGCCGTATAGAAGATTTCAGGGCATTCGCATCCATCGCCGCAGGCCGCAAGAAGGCCGCCGGAGTTGTCTGCTGGCTGGTGCCCGGCAGTTGGATGGTGAAGCAGCAGATAGAAGAAGAAGGTCTGGACAAGGTGCTTGAGGCCGCAGGCTTCGAAATCCGCCAGCCTGGCTGCAGCGCTTGCCTGGCCATGAATGACGATAAGATCCCTGCAGGGAAGCTGGCAGTATCGACCTCCAACCGCAATTTTGAGGGTCGTCAGGGCCCCGGCGCCCGCACTGTGCTGGCCAGCCCGCTAACTGCCGCCGCCGCTGCTGTTACAGGCGTAATAACCGATCCCAGAACCTTAATGTAAGCCCGCCATGAAACAGAAATTTGATATAATCAAGAGCACATGTGTCCCCCTCCCGCTGGAGAATGTGGACACCGACCAGATAATCCCCGCCCGCTTTCTCAAGGCGACAACCCGCGATGAGAAGTTCTTTGGCGACAACCTGTTCTGCGACTGGCGTTATAAAAAAGACGGCACGCCCAACCCCGATTTCGTGCTGAACGACCCCCGCTACAGCGGATGTATTCTGGTGGCCGGCAAGAACTTTGGCAGCGGCAGCAGCCGTGAGCACGCAGCTTGGGCCATTGCGGGTTACGGCTTCCGCGTGGTGATATCGAGCTTCTTTGCCGATATCCACCGCAACAACGAGCTTAACAACTTTGTTTTGCCGGTGATGGTGAGCGAAGGGTTTCTCTCGGAGCTGTTCGCAAGCATCCAGGCCAACCCCAAGACAGAAGTTGAGGTCAATGTACCGGCGCAGATCGTCACCAATCTGGCGACCGGCCGCAGCGAGCACTTCGATTTGAACGGCTACAAGAAATACTGCCTCATGAATGGCCTGGATGATATCGATTTCCTGCTGGAGAGCAAGAGCAAGATAGAGGCTTGGGAAAAGGCAAATGCATAAGCCTATGAGACGCATAGAAATAATGGATACTACGCTCCGGGACGGGGAGCAGACCAGCGGTGTCAATTTTGTGCCGCATGAGAAGCTGCTCATCGCCCGTTTCCTGCTGCAGAGTGCCAAGGTCGATCGCATCGAGGTCGCCTCGGCCCGCGTATCTGAAGGGGAGCGGGACTCTGTGAGCGAAATTTGCGGCTGGGCCGGGCGCAACGGCTTGCTGGATCGCGTAGAGGTGCTCGGATTCGTGGACGGGACGCTCTCTGCCGACTGGATTTCCGGTTGCGGGGCGCGCGTAATGAACCTGCTCACCAAGGGTAGCAAACGCCACTGCCGCGAGCAGCTGGGCAAAACCCCGGAAGAGCACATCGCCCAGATCCGTGAGGCCATAGTCTATGCCCACAGCAAAGGGCTGGAGGTTAACCTTTATCTGGAAGACTGGAGCAACGGGATGAAGAATTCTCCCGCGTATGTCTTCAGTATGGTCGAATCCCTTAAAGATTGCGGCGTGTGCCGCTTTATGCTGCCCGATACCCTGGGCGTGCTCTCGCCTTCGCAGGTGACAGATTTTGTGGGACAGATGGTGGCCCGGTTCCCAGAATTGAGGTTCGATTTCCACGCCCATAACGATTATGACCTGGCGGTGGCCAATACCCTGGCCGCAGTAAAGGCGGGTTGCCAGGGAGTTCACACTTGCGTGAACGGCCTCGGCGAGCGTGCCGGCAATGCCCCGCTGGCCAGCGTGGAGGCAGTCCTTGCAGACATGGCCGATGTATCTACCGGTGTAGACGAAAGCCGCCTACACGAGCTCAGCCGCATGGTGTCGAGCTATTCCAGCACCCCGATTCCCGCCAACCGTCCCATAGTGGGCGACAACGTGTTCACCCAGGTGGCGGGCGTCCATGCCGATGGCGACAAGAAGAACAACCTCTACTGCAACGACCTGCTGCCGGAGCGATTCGGCCGCAAGCGGGAATATGCCCTGGGCAAAAACAGCGGCAAGGCCAATGTCCTCAAGAACCTTGAGAGCATGAACCTGGACCTGACCCCGGAGCAGACCCGCCGCGTCACCGACCGTATAATCGAACTCGGCGACAAGAAAGAGACGGTGACCCCGGACGACCTTCCGTTCATTGTGAGCGACGTGCTGGGGCACGACATAACCCAGGAGAATGTCAAGTTGCTCAGCTATATGGTGAGCACCGCCCACGGTCTTAAACCCACCGCCATCGTAAAGCTCGAGGTCAAGGGTAAGGTTTATCAGGAGCAGGCATCCGGCGACGGCCAGTATGACGCCTTTGTGCGTGCCGTTCGCCACATCTTCCGTGACCATCTCAAGCTTACGTTCCCCTGGCTGAGCGATTACGCCGTTTCGATTCCTCCCGGAGGGCGCACCGACGCGCTGGTGCAGACCCGCATTGACTGGGATTACAACGGCCGCACCATTCATACCCGCGGCCTGGATGCAGACCAGGTTGAGGCGGCCATCAAGGCTACAATGAAAATGCTGAATATCATAACAAGCGAAAACTAATATACAATGAAACTCAAGATAGCAGTTCTTCCCGGTGACGGTATCGGTCCCGAAATCTCCAAAGTTGGTGTTGACGTAATGCAGGCGGTGTGCGACAAATTCGGGCACGAAGTCTCTTTCAAAGAGGCTGTTTGCGGCGCAGATGCCATCGACAAGGTGGGCGACCCGTTCCCGGAGGAGACTTTCCAGACATGTATGGAGGCCGACGCCGTGCTGTTCTCTGCTGTCGGCGACCCCCGTTTCGATAACAACCCCACTGCCAAGGTTCGTCCGGAGCAGGGTCTGCTGGCTATGCGCAAGAAACTTGGCCTGTTTGCCAACATCCGCCCCATCGAGACCTTCGACTGCCTGGTGCACAACTCTCCGCTGAAGGACGAGCTGGTGCGCGGCGCCGATTTCATCTGCATCCGCGAGCTTACCGGCGGCATGTATTTCGGTGAGAAGTATCAGGACGACGAGAAGGCCTACGACACAAACTACTATACCCGTGGCGAGGTGGAGCGCATCCTCAAGGTTGGTTATGAATATGCCCGCCACCGCAACCGCCACCTCACCGTTGTGGACAAGGCCAATGTGTTGGCATCCAGCCGTCTGTGGCGCAAAGTCGCGCAGGAGATGGCACCTCAGTATCCCGACGTGACCACCGATTTCATGTATGTGGACAACGCCTCCATGCGCATGATCCAGGAGCCCAAGTTCTTTGATGTGATGGTGACTGAGAACACCTTTGGTGACATCCTCACCGACGAGGGAAGCTGCATCACCGGCAGCATGGGGCTTCTCCCCAGCGCCTCCACAGGAGAGCATACCCCCGTCTTTGAACCGGTTCACGGCAGCTGGCCTGCAGCCAAGGGCTTGAACATTGCCAATCCGCTTGCCCAGATACTCTCCGCAGCCATGCTGTTTGAGTATTTCGACCTCAAGGATGAGGGGGCACTGATTCGCAGTGCGGTGGCTGCATCGCTCGACGCCAATGTGCGCACTCCAGAGATACAGGTTCCCGGTGGTGCCAAGTACGGCACCAAAGAGGTCGGAGCCTGGATTGTAAACTACATCAAAGAGGCCTGATTGGTATCATTTTTGCCAAAACAGGGCCGGTGAACAATTAGTCAGAATTATTATGAGAAAGATATTAGCGATACTCGCTTTGGCGGTCTTTTCCCTTACCGCATCGGCCCAGAGTGCCAATTTTGACCTGGCCAAGTCGCTTGACATACAGAATTCAATACTGAAGCAACTCTCTGCAAACTATGTAGATACCCTTCAGTTTGGCAAGCTTGTAACCACCGGCATCAACGCTATGCTCTCTTCGCTGGATCCCTATACGGTTTATTTCCCGGAAGAGGATGAGGACGACGTGCAGATGATGACTACCGGCAACTATGGCGGTGTGGGTTCGCTCATTAAAAAGCGCCCCAGCGAGGCGGTGCTCATCACAGAGCCCTATCCCGACAGCCCTGCGGTGAAGGCCGGCCTGCAGCCCGGTGACAGCATCATTGCCATCGACGGAAAGAGCGTTTACGGCGAGACATCCCAGCAATCTTCCAACCGTATGAAGGGGCAGCCGGGCAGCAAGGTGGAATTCAAGGTGATCAAGGGCCGCACCAAGGAGGTGACAGACATAACGGTCAAGCGCGAACGGATACATATCTCCAACATAGAGAATTACTGTATTCTCCGTGACGATATCGGTTATATCTCCATCACCGGCTTCACATCCGGGATGAGTTCGGAATTCAGACATGCCTTCCAGGAGCTCAAGAATCAGGGTGCCAAGCGCCTTATCATTGACCTACGCGGCAACGGCGGCGGACTTATGGACGAAGCCATCAAACTGGTTTCGATGTTCGTGCCCAAAGGCACCCTCGTGGTATCTTCCAAGGGTCGTATGAGGGGTATGAATGTGTCATATCGCACCCAGACGGACCCCATTGACACCGAGATACCCGTGATGGTTATGATTAACAGCGGCAGCGCCTCCGCCAGCGAAATTGTAGCTGGCGCCTTCCAGGACCTGGACCGCGGCACTATCGCCGGTACCCGCTCTTTTGGCAAGGGGCTTATCCAGTCGGTGCGCCCTATCTCTTTCAACGGCGCCCTTAAGGTGACAACCGGCAAGTATTATACCCCCAGCGGCCGCTGCGTGCAGGCTATAGATTACAGCCATCGCAACGAGGACGGCAGCGTCGGGTCGATCCCCGATTCGCTCACGCACGAGTTCAAGACTGCTTCCGGTCGCATTGTGAAAGATGGCGGCGGCATCACCCCCGACTTCGTTGTGGAGAACACCCGCTACAGCCGTCCGACCTATTCCCTGGTTTACAACGATATTATCGGCGATTACGCCATCGATTACTATAACCGTCACGAAACCATTGCCCAGCCCTCTGAGTTCACCCTCTCTGACCAGGAGTATGAAGAGTTCATTGCTTTCTGCGAGAACAAGACCTTTGACTGGCGGAGCGGCAGTGACGCAGAGATAGAGAAACTTGTGGAGGCTGCCAAATACGAGGGAACTTACGACAATTGCCGCGCAGAGATAGAGGCGCTCAAGGCCAAACTGGATATAAGCAAGGCAGATGCATTGCGCCTGGTCAAGGATGAGGTAAAGCCGCTCATAGAGTCTGATATCGCGGTAAAATACTATTTCCAGAAGGCATCTTCCATAGTGAACCTGCGCTACGACAAGCAGCTTTATCAGTCGATAGAACGCTGGATGGAGAATAAATAGTCCTTATGGGTCTGGTCTGCTGCTCTCTATGTCAGATGGATGTCGATTATTGCCTTGCGTGGGCAAATGCCGACATCGGAGAGCACGCAGTGGAGTTGCGTCTCGACGACCTTATCTTTGATCTGGACGACATCAGATATTTCATGGCAAACAGGGGTGACTGCCGCGTGGTGGCCACCTACCGCATCAAAGACCCGAGCGAGGTTGATACCCTTGACCTCGAGGGGGGAGACGATACCCCGGAGACATCAGAGGTGGACATGGCGGTCCGGATACTCAGCACCGCCATCATTGCAGGTGCCGATTATATTGACATCGACATGGATTTCCCCCGGCCGGAGTTGAAGTGGCTGATGAATCTGGCCATGAACTATGGCTGCAAAGTTATCCTGTCTTATCACAACGCATTTGGCACCGACTCTACGGAGAACCTGATAGCTACTGTTAACCGCTGTTTTGCCCTGGGAGCCGACATAGCAAAGATTATAACTACCGCCCATCATCAGGCAGAGAGCGGCCGTGTGCTGGCTCTATATGACCATTTTGAGGCCGACCGTCTCATCGCATTTGCGATGGGCAGTGAAGGGGAGCAGTCGCGTTACGATTCATTCCACAAGGGGGCTCCGCTGATGTATTGCGCCCCCCGCCGCCGTCTCCCCACCGCAGAGGGGCAGCCGCTCTTCTATGACATCCTGCCAAAGGAAGATAATATCGTTATTGGTGATGTATATCCCCCTTCTGCTAAAAGTATCGCCGTCAGGGCCATTGTGGCGGCTGCCCTTTCCACAGGCGTCACGGTGCTGGACAATGTGACCCTCTGCGACGATGTCCTTGATGCCATTGATGTGGCAAAGCAGCTTTTCGCCACCGTGGATATTGACCTTAAGAACAAGTCGCTCACAATCACCGGCAAGCAGAATATCAGCAAAGACGGGCTCAAGGTAAAGCGGAATGTTCTGGACATAGGCAGTTGCGGACTGTTGTGCCGTATCTGCATCCCGCTGGCTGCCCTTTCCCGCAAAATGGTGATGATTACCGGGAAAGGCGCCATTATGGAACGTAAGTTTTCCAGGGGATGTCCGGAACTTACCCGCCACGGGGTGTTTGTCGATTTCTGCCAGGGGCGGTTGCCGGCGTTTGTACAGGGGCCGCTCAAGGCCGGAACCTACAATATCGTCTCTCCCGCCAGTTCCCAGTTTGCATCGGGGCTGATGATGGCACTGCCGCTGGTCGATGACGGAAATGTTGTAGTAAAGGTGCGCGACACTGCGGTGCAGCCGCATATCCAGTTATCTGCCGATGTCATTTCCCGGATGGGGATAAAGTATGACGAAGTCTCCAGTGCCGACGGGAAATGCGTGACCTACAGTTTCTCCGGAGGGCAGGCATACCGCCCCGGGCGGATGGAGATAGAGAACGACTGGGGAGCCGCCGCACTCTGGCTGGTGCTTGGGGCGATTGCCGGCGAAACGGGCGTGGACAATATGCTGGTGAAGTCGCTGCAGGCAGAAAACTTTATCCTGGAGGTGCTGGAGACTGCCGGGGCCGACATAGAACGCTTCACCGACCCCGAAATGGATTATCTCACCGACACCATAGGTTATCACTCCGCCCTGCGCACTGTTATGGCGGCTTTCGAGTGCGATATCGCCTCGTGCCCCGACCTTCTGGGACCGCTGATACTGCTCGCGTTGCGTTGCGAAGGGGAGAGCTGCATCCACGGCGTCCGCTCTCTGATGGGTAAAGAGTCGCAGTATGTACAGGAGTTTCTCTCGCTTGGCGCAGATATCACGCTTGATGGGGATTGCGTGCGTGTAAAGGGCGGGTTCAACAAGACGCTCAAAGGCGGGAATGTCTCATCGCACGGCGACCACCGGCTGGCGATGACCCTTCTGGCTGCCGACTACATCAGCGACACAACCGTCAAGGTAGATGAAGTTTATGTCATTGACCGCTTGTGGCCGCGTTTCCCGTTGAGTTAGAGTTTTTGCTAATTCAGAAAAAAGGCCTACCTTTGCACTCACTCCCGTTGGGAGGTCTGCCGGGGGCTGTAAGCCCCGCAATTCATTGAAGCCCGGATGGCGGAATCGGTAGACGCGCTGGTCTCAAACACCAGTGGCCGCGAGGCTGTGCCGGTTCGACCCCGGCTCCGGGTACAAAATAAGCCAGGTTTTGCCTGGCTTA
>JAGABI010000030.1 GCA_017614715.1 Bacteroidales bacterium
CAATACAGAGAATAAAGAGAAGGTCAGGTATACCGATGCTGAACTTCAGGAGTTCAAGGAGATGATCCTCGAGAAACTCGCAAAGGCAAAGGAGGAGTATGCAATCCTCAAGGGTAATGTGGACCACAGCTCCAGCAACGATACCGAGGATACATCCCCCACTTTCAAGGTGCTTGAAGAGGGTGCGTCATCTTCTGCAAAGGAGGAGCTCGGCCAGCTGGCTGCCCGCCAGTACAAGTTCATCCAGAGCCTTGAGGCCGCACTGGTGCGCATCGAGAACAAGACCTACGGCATCTGCCGCGAAACCGGCAAGCTGATCCCCAAGGAGCGCCTGCGCCTGGTGCCTCATGCCACCCTTTCGGTTGAGGCTAAAAACAAGCGTTAATGAAGATCTCCAAAGGGACCCGCCTGACGATTTTTGTGGTCGCCCTGTTAGTTATTGACCAGGTCATCAAGATTCTGGTCAAGTCTAACATGACTCTGGGGCAGAGTATCCCTGTGTTTGGCAACTGGTTCCGGATCCACTTCATAGAGAATATGGGGATGGCGTTCGGAATGAGTTTCGGCGGCGGTATCGGCAAGCTGCTGCTCACACTGTTCAGGATAGTGCTCGGGACCGCCATAATTTTCTATATCCGCGCACTCCTCAAAAAACCCGACACCCCCACCGGTGTGCTGTATGGCCTTGCGGCAATCATGTGCGGCGCCTTTGGCAATATAATAGATTCCCTATTCTACGGCCTGATTTTTACCGAGAGCACATATACCCAGGTTGCAACCATGTTCCCCGAGGGGGGCGGCTACACGGGGTTGTTCTTTGGCAAGGTCGTGGATATGTTTTATTTCCCCATCATAGACACCACATTCCCGGACTGGATGCCCCTGGTGGGTGGCAAACCATTCCGCTTCTTTGAGGCAATCTTCAATTTTGCCGATTCCTGCATCACTGTGGGTGCTTTCTATCTGCTGATATTCCAGTGGAAGTTTTTCAGCAAGAAATAACTATCGTTCAAACAGTTTCAGGATTTTCATCTTAACCTGTCCGGCCTTGCCGCCGTATGGATGTTCGCGCAGCGGCAGGTTGAAGCGGGTGCGCCCTTTGAGCACTGTCTGGGGATGGGTGAACTCCCTGAAACCCCATTCGCCGTGGTATGCTCCCATTCCAGAGTGGCCCGTTCCGTTGAACGGCACCCCCTTTACCATCATGTGTATGCAGACTTCGTTGATGCATCCGCCGCCAAACTGCTGCGTTTGCATGGTGCGGTTTGCCCAGCGCATGTTTTTGGTAAACA
Source organism: Bacteroidales bacterium (assembly GCA_017614715.1). Taxonomy (GTDB): domain Bacteria; phylum Bacteroidota; class Bacteroidia; order Bacteroidales; family UBA932; genus Equibacterium. The sequence continues at coordinate 1,293 of JAGABI010000030.1, forward strand.
GATACATTGCCAGCGGGTGTTCGCGCTCTGCTATGGTCTCCATAAGCGCGTCCACCTCCGCATCTTTGAACGGGACGACGGGGAGCAGGGGGCAAAAGAGTTCGTGCTGTACGATTTGCTCGTCTTTTTGAACCGGATAAATCAGGGTGGGGGCATAGCGGAGTGTCTGCCGGTCTCCCATCCCTCCGAAAATAATGCGGTCACGGTATTCGTCGGCCATACGTGCGCATTTCTCCCAGGCGCTTTCGGTAATGAGTTTCGGATACTCCGGATTCTCTTGCGCGTGATCGCCAATCTGGTTTATAAAGGCCTGCTTGAGTTCTGAAAGGAACTGCTCCGCAACTTCTTCAGCCAAGGCTATCTGGTTGATGTTGATGCAGACCTGCCCGGCGTTCAAAAGTTTGAAGAAGGCTATTTTGCGGGCCGCATCCTTAAGGTCGGCGTCGGCGCGCACCACGCACCAGTTGCCGGTTTCTCCGCCAAGTTCAAGCGCCACGGGGGTGAGGTTCTTTGCGGCTTCTGCCAGAACATGCTTCCCGACGGCCGGAGAGCCGGTGTAGAATATCTTGTCGAACCGTTCTGCAAGGCACAGGTCGGCTATCTCGTGGCCGCCGTCAACCAGGGTGACATACTCCTGCGGGAACAACTCACAAAAAAAGCGTTTCAGCACTGCGGTGCTGGCGGCCGATTTGCTTGAAGCCTTGATAACCACCGTATTGCCGCCCGCAATTGCGGCTGCCACTACGCCGATGGTGAGCAGGATGGGGAAGTTGAAGGGACTGATCACCAGGGATACGCCGTACGGCATTTTATACACCTTGGTGACGGTGCTGGGGAAACACATCAGGCCGCTGAAGTGGCACTCCGGTCGTGCCCAGCGGCGCAGGCCGGCCAGTATCTCATTTATTTCTGTAATGATGGGGCCGATGTCGCAGAGGTATGCCTCCAACTGGCTGCGGCCCAAATCTGCGGCCAGCGCCTGCTCAAACTCTTTTTCATACGCTATTATCGCGGCCTTGAGCCGCTTGAGCTGTTTGATGCGCCAGCTCACGGGCAGTGTCTCGCCGCTGCGGAAATAGCGCCGCTGTGCAGTTACGATTTCATGTATTGTATTGCCGGACCCTGTCCCGGCCGCCGCTTCCGCTTTCTGCGCACTCCCGGCGCGTTCCATTGTTTTTTCTGCTAAACTCATAAGTACAAATTTAACGCATCTTTGTCATAATATATTATTTATGATTAAGATTCACCTAACTATCTGCATCTGAATATTTTTTTTTTTATATTTGTGCTTACATGCGGAATTTCGTTTGTGCCGCGTGCGTGTGAAATAATTTTTTTCCATTATGATACCGTTTCAAACTATGCAAACCCGGAGAAAATCCTTGCGGGTGTTGCCCTTTTTTGTTGCGTTTGTCCTGCTCTGGCTGCCGCTGGGCGGACACCTCTCGGCCCAGAGTCCCGTAGGGATGGGTGTCGTGCTGCAAGGCGGACCATCCTGGTCGCTTGGCAGCAGCTTTGAGAATGTCCCGGCCGGCCGCTACAATCTTGTTCAGCCGGAGGGCAACGCAGGTGTTTACGTGACTTTCCTGCAGAATTTCCGTGCAGGCCTGGATTTCAGTTACACGCGCCTGGTGCGTGAGCAGGTCAACGGGACGCTGCAGCCTATGGACGCAGGAGAGTATCTTCCGGGAAGTGTGGAAGGTACGGTTTACCGCGATTTCAAGACTCATTTTTATGCTGCGGGCGTCAAGGCAGAGTATAATCTGCTGCCCAAGACGGGCCCGTTGGCTCTGTATGTCGGCACTGGCGCAGGCTGCCTCTTTGGCGATGGCACCACCTGGTCACTGGCGGTGAGCAACGGGATGCTTGCCACCGAGAGCAAGAATATCGTTTCTGTGAAGGGTCACAACGAGCCGCACCGCTATGTCGCAACTTACATCCCCGCCAGCCTCTCTTTGGAATTTATGTTTCTCCCGCAAGTATCGCTCTGTGTCGGCGGGACATACCGGCTGGTTCTCTCTAAAGAGGAGATTGCTCCCCAAAGCCAGGTTTGTGCGACGATGGGCCTTCGTTTCCAACTCATCAAATAATTTTTCAAGGTTATGAAAAAGTTCAATAATAGAATTGCGGCCGGTTTGGCCATTGTCGCTCTGGTGTCGTGTCTGGCTGCGCCGCTCACTTTCACGGCCTGCAGCAACTCGCATCCGGAGCTGGATATCACTATTGAATCTGACTACAGCAGTATAATTGATGCCATAGGCAGTGTTAACAAGACCTTGACGGAAAAGCTTGCGCTGCTAGAGCAGGCGATGAAAGAAGGTTTTGCCGACCAGCAGGAGGCGCAGGAGCAGATCCGTGCGGCGCTTGAATCGCTGAGCGGAACTGCCGGGGAGCGTCTTGGGGCGATAGAGGCTGCGGTGAAGGCGCAGACGACGGCGCTGGATACGAAGCTGGCGCTGATAGAGATTGCTCTCGCGGACGGCTTTGTGGATAACGGGTCCGCGTTGGATCTGCTCAAGACTGCCATCGAGTCGCTTGGCAGCGGCGTGTATGAAAGGCTTGCTGCGATAGAATCTGCCGTCGGCAGCCAGACCACGAGCTTCGAGGTGAAACTC
>JAGABI010000031.1 GCA_017614715.1 Bacteroidales bacterium
TCGTGCTCTACCAACTGAGCTATTTCCGCAAATTTTCTTTGAAAATTTGCGCTGATTTTGGCGGCGCCTCGGAAAAGAAAACGAGTTTTCTTTTCGCTCGGCTTGCACAAAATCTCCGCTAATCCAAAGAACTATTCCCGTCAAACGGGACTGCAAATGTAGTAATAAAATTTAGTCCCGCAAATTTTTTTATACTACAGTGGCAAATTCCTGCAGGAAGCGGACGTCGTTCTCGAAGTATTCGCGCAGGTCTTTGACCTGCCACTTGAGCATTGCGATGCGTTCTACGCCCATTCCAAAGGCGAATCCGCTGTATTCCTTGCTGTCTATGCCGTTTGCCTCAAGCACGTTGGGGTCAACCATGCCGCACCCCATAATCTCCAGCCAGCCGGTTCCCTTGCAGATGTTGCAACCTTTGCCTTTGCAGATGTTGCAGCTGACGTCAACCTCTGCGCTGGGCTCGGTGAAGGGGAAGTAGCTGGGGCGCAGGCGGATCTGGGTGTCGGGACCAAACATCTCCTGTGCAAAGAGCAGCACTGCCTGCTTCAGATCTGCAAAAGAGACGTTCTTGTCTATGTACAGACCCTCCACCTGGTGGAATATGCAGTGCGCGCGGGCGCTGATGGCCTCGTTGCGGAACACGCGACCCGGGCATATCACGCGGATGGGCAGCTGGCCCTTCTCCATGGTGCGTACCTGGATGGAAGATGTATGTGTGCGCAGCAGGATGTTGTTATCTGTCTGGTTATTGATAAAGAAGGTGTCCTGCATATCGCGGGCTGGATGCTCCGGAGGGAAGTTGAGGGCGCCGAATACGTGCCAGTCGTCCTCTACCTCAGGACCCTCGGCCACAGAATAACCGAACTTTTTATAAATGGAAATAATCTCCTCGCGGGTTATGGAGATGGGGTGGCGTGCACCCAGCAGCATGGCATCGCCCGGCATTGTAAGGTCCTCTGCAGAAGAGGAGCCCTCAGCCGATTCCAGAGCTTCGCGCAGGTTGTTGAGCCGCTGCATGGCCTCGTTCTTGAGCACGTTGAGCCGCTGCCCGAACAGGCGCTTCTGCTCTGCGGGAACGGTGCGGAACTCTTCAAAGAGGCGGGTGATATCGCCCTTCTTGCCCAGCAGTTTGACCCTTATCTCGTCTATCTCCTGTTCTGTCTGCGCCGTAAGCTCTTTTATGCGGGCAGACAATTCATCAATAATTGATTCGTTCATTAGCGCTTAAAATATGAGACCGCAAAGATAATCTTTTTTAGAGATATTCTCCTTTGTCAAGGGCCGTTAAATCTACCAATATCTCTTTTACCGCTTCGTCCTGCCTGGGGCAGACCATCAGGGCATTGTCGCTGTCAATCACCATGCAATTTTCAAGGCCCTTTACCACCACAAGCTTATTGTCGTCTTTGCTGATTATCACATTGCCATGCGAATCGTTGATTATGGCGTTGGCGTGTACAAAGTTTCCGTCCTGGTCTTTCCCTTTGGCATAGTCGTAAATCGACTCCCAGGTGCCCAGGTCGCTCCAGCCAAAGTCAGCGGGGAATACCCACGCCTTGCGGGTCTTCTCCATCACTCCGTAGTCTATAGATATCGACGGCGAGTTGTTGTAGCTGTTCTGCACGAACTCTTTCTCTGCCGCCGTGTTGTACACGTTTTTATCCCTGGGGTTGAAGAGGTCGGTCATCTCCGGCAGGTAACGCTCCATCTCCCCTTTGATTGTGTGCAGGTTGCAGATAAAGATGCCGGCGTTCCACAGGAACTCCCCGCTCTCATAGAATACGGTGGCCAGATCCACATCGGGTTTCTCGGTGAAGGTCTTGACTTGATATCCCTGCTTTGCAGTGCCTCCCGTGTGGACATCCTTGTTGAACTGGATGTATCCGAAATTGGTGTTCGGGAAGGTCGGTTTGATGCCGATGGTGAATATCTGGTTGTGGGTGGAGGCATAGTCCATCACCACCGACATAGTCTCCACAAAGTTGAATTCGTCGGTAATGATATGGTCGCTCGGGGTCACCATTATGGTGGCGCCGGGATCCTTGCTGAACAGTTTGTAAGTGGCGTACGCTATGCAGGGGGCGGTGTTGCGCTTGAATGGCTCGTAAAGGATGTTGTCGCGAGGGATGCCTTCTGCCTGGCTCTCCACAACGTCGCGATATTTTTCGCTGGTGACAATCAGGATGTTCTCGCGCGGAACGATGCGGGCGCAGCGGCTGATTGTCATCTGCATAAGTGACTGCCCGGTGCCGAGCATGTCTATGAATTGTTTGGGCTTTGAATTGCGGGAAAGAGGCCATAGGCGGCTTCCAACTCCGCCGGCCATTATGACACAATATTTATTGCTGCTCATATCAGAAAACGGTGTATTTACCAAAGATAATAATAAACTTGGAGGACTGCAAAAAAGAAGCCGGGAACAGATGCGTCCCGGCTTAATATTGTTGATTTTGGAATAGTGTCAGCACATGCAAATCCTGCGGCAGAGGTCGGTGGCGTCCAGTTTCTCCCAGGTGAAGAACTCTACCGGGCGGCGAACCTCACGGTCGCCCTCATAGAATACAACCTCCTTTGTGTAAGGCTTGCGGCCAAAGTGGCCGTAGGCGGCGGTGGGGAGATAAATCGGGTTCTTGAGGCCGAAGCGGCGGATAATGGCTGCGGGGCGCAGGTCAAAGTTGGCGTCGATGGCCCCGGCAATTTCGGCGTCGGAGAGCTTAGAGTGGCTGGTGCCGAAGGTGTTCACAAAGATGCTGCAGGGGCGGGCGATGCCGATGGCGTAGGATATCTGCACCATCATCTCGTCGGCAATACCGGCTGCCACCATATTCTTGGCGATATAACGTGCTGCATAAGCTGCGCTGCGGTCCACCTTGCTCGGATCTTTGCCGGAGAAGGCTCCGCCGCCATGGGCGCTGCGGCCGCCGTAGGTGTCAACTATGATTTTGCGACCGGTGAGGCCGGTGTCGCCGGCCGGGCCGCCTATCACAAACTTGCCGGTCGGGTTCACGTGCAGGATTATGTCGTCGCCAAAGAGCGCTGCGGTCTGGGGGCGCAGGCGAGCTTTCAGGCGCGGCAGGAGGATGTTCTCCACGTCGCTGCGGATGCGTGCCGCCATGGCTTCGTCGCTGTCAAATTCGTCGTGCTGGGTAGAGAGTACAATGGTGTGCACCCTTACCGGGCGGCGGGTTTCCCCGTCGTATTCAATGGTGAACTGGCTTTTTGCGTCGGGACGCAGGTATGGCATCGGGGAATTCTCCTCCCGGCGTATTTCTGCCAATTCGCGGAGCATCAGGTGGGAGAGGATCAGCGGCAGGGGCATATACTCGTCACCCTCCGTGCAGGCATAACCGAACATTATTCCCTGGTCACCGGCACCCTGTTCGTCTTCGCTGGCGCGGTCCACCCCGCGGGCAATGTCGCGGCTCTGCTCGTGAAGCGCAAGCAGGACTGAGCAGGAATTGCCGTCAAACTGATAGTCGCTCTTGGTATAGCCAATGCGGTTGATGGTTTCGCGGGCCACCTTCTCAATGTCCACGTAGGTGCTGCTGGCGGCCTCGCCGCCAACCAGCGCCAGGCCGGTAGTCACAAAGGTCTCGCATGCCACGTGTGCCGAGGCGTCGCGCCTTAAGAATTCGTCCAAAACAGCATCGGAAATCTGGTCCGCAACTTTGTCGGGATGCCCTTCGCTCACCGACTCGGATGTAAAGAGATAGTTCTTCTTATTCATGATTTTAGCATTTTTTAACGGTGGTTGCAAGCAATGACAAATCTGTCCACCCCGTATGTTATCGGCCGCAAAGATAAGAATAATCGACAAATAAAAAAGGGCCCCCGTGAAAGAGGCCCTTTGATATGTATGAGAGTTTAGGTTTAGTTGAAGAAGTATTTGATACCGAGCAGTACCTGCCAGCACTCGTAAGTCTTCTTGAGGTACTTGTTGTAGGTCTCGGTGGGGTACTCGGTCTCGCCTTTAGGCTTGTTCATGGAATAAACAGGGACATTGGCGTCGTTTACACCTTCGTACTTGAGCGGGGAGATGAAGCCGGTGCTCTCGCCAGCGGAGTAGCAGTCAAGCTTGTGGACACCCCAGCTGCTGTTTATCATATTGCCGATGTTGTCGATAGATGCACTAACCTGGAAGTTGTGCTTGGTGTTGCCGATGTTGAAGTTGAAGTCCTTGGCAATGCGTGCGTCAAAGCGGTGGATCCAGGGGCTGCAAGCTGCATTGGCCTCTGCATACTGACCCTTGTGGCTGGAGAGGTACTTGTCCTGCTCGAGGAATGCCCAGAATGCATTGCGGTCGTCCTCGGTCGTGAACTGGAGCTCGTCCTTGGTCTTGGGGATGTACATCATATCGTATGCAATGCCGTCACCGTTCATGTCGTTAGAGTAGGTGAAGCTGTTGCCGTAAGGGGAGTAACCGGTGTAATACAGGTCAAAGTGGAGACCCTGGGACTCGAGGAAGTAGCTTGCGTTTACAGAAACCTTATCCGGAGTCACATAACGGCTGCGCTGCAGGGTGAGGAAGTTAGGACCGTCGATAGATGCCAGGCCGGTGTAAGCGGAGCTTGCTGCAGAACCGGGCATACCGGAGATCTCCTTAGACTCGGTGTGAGTGTAAGAAGCGGTCAGGTGCAGGTTGCGGGCAGGAGTAGCCTTAACGGTGTAGTTGAATATGTAGCCATATCCCTTGTTGGTGTTGGTAAGCACGTATGCGTTGTTACCGCCATAAGTGTAGCTCTTGGGATATTTAATGCGCTGGTCGGGACCGGCAAAACGGTCGGTGAGTTTGCTCTCATCAATGTTCCAGTTCAACAGCTGGGTACCCCAGATGGTCTTGTTGAACATACCTTCTGCAGTCATTGTCAGAGGGAAGGAAACGGGGAGAGTATAGTCAACTGCGAGGGAGCTCTTCCAGATCTGAGGCATGTGGAACTTGGGATCCACGCCGTTTACATCGGCGTTCTTGCCAATCTGGCCGTCTTCTTCAGTTACAGTGGTGTTGAGACCGAGCACCTTGATATAATCGTCAATGTTGGTGGTGAGGTGACCGCCGGTGGTCTTGCCGCCGTTGAGGGCAATCAAGGCATTGCGTACATCGTCACTCATCACGAGGGCGCCGTCCTGCAAGCTGCCGCTATACTTGACGGTAGTCTGGATCATACCTGCGTTCTGAGGCATGTTGGTGAAGAATACCAGAGGGAGACGGCCCTGGAAGAAACCGGTACCGCCACGAACAACGAGGCTCTTGTCACCATTGACATCCCAGTTGAATCCAACGCGGGGAGAGATCTGGATGCGTTTGTCGGGCCACTTGCCGGTGTCTATGCTCTTGCCGCCGTAATCGATAGCTTTGATGGCATTGTTGGTCATGATAGCCTCTTCATTGAAAGCTATCATATCGGCACGGATACCGTAGCTGAGTTTGAAGCGGGGAGTTACGTTCCACTCATCCTGGAGGTAAGCGGCATACTGGTTGTAATCTACAACACCTGCAGGGTTGCTTACGCCGTTGTTACCATAAGTCAGTGCGAAAGAAATTGGCAGGTTGCCATTGAGGAAGTCCTCTGCGCTTGCGAAACGGTAAGTACCGGTACCACTACGCATATAAGAGTTGCGTGCGTTCTGGTTCTCGAAGCTTACACCAGCGGTAACAGTGTGTGTGCCAAGATAGAAAGTGAAGTTATCCTGGATGTTGAGCACGTTGTTGAGCACACCGTTGTTGTAGGTGAAGATCTCGTGACCGAGTGAGGTGTAAGGGATGTAGTTACCAGTGGAGAGGTCTCCGTTGGTCATGATATCGATATGAGGGAAGATTGCAGAGTTGGAACCGCGCTGGTCGTTGATGTTGGTGTAAGTGGCGATGAAGCGGTTGGCTATAGTGTTGGAGAAGCGGCTGTTGATCTCGGCTGCAATTGACCAGATGTTGTTCTGCTGGCTGTACATGTTGTTGGAGAAGGGCTGGGAAGCCGCGCTGGCACGGTTGAAACCCTTGTTGCGGAAGTTGTCGTCGCAGGAGTTGCCGTTAGGAGCGTTCCATAAGAGGTTCTTGGTGTTGTTATAGCGGAGGCTCATCTTGTGGTTCCGGGAGATGTTCCAGTCCAGACGGGCAAGGAGCTTGGTGTTGTCGATACCACCGGGATAATCGGTGATGGAACCGGGCTCATAGCTATATTCGTTGCGGAGCTTGTTTGCAATTGCATTCAAGGTGCTGATCTTATCAGCGTCTTCTACCTTGTCCTGGATAGTCTGCTCAGGTTTCTTCTGAACCTCAAAGTTCACGAAGAAGAAGAGTTTGTTCTTTACGATGGGGCCGCCGAGGGTGAAACCGTAAATCTTGTTCTGCTCGAACGGACGGTCGGCGAGGCGCTCGCCCATGAGTCTGTTACCACGGGTTCCCTCGTCGCTGTAATATGCGTAAGCAGTACCCTTCAAGGTGTTGGTACCGGACTTGGTGATGGCGTTGATACCGCCGCCCACAAAGTTGGACTGACGTACATCGTAGGGAGCCACAACCAGCTGAACCTCCTCGATGGCATCCAGTGAGATAGGGGTGCCGCCGCCGGGGAGCTTGTCGCTCAAACCAAAGTTGTTGTTCATGTTTGCACCGTCCACGGTGAAGTTGGTGCTACGGCCGTCGCTGCCGGCAAAGCTCATGCCCGATGCGTAGGGGCTGAGTTTGGTGAGGGCGCTGATGGAACGGTCGCTGTTGGGGAGAGACATCATCTCTTCGTTGTCGATGTTCACGGAAGCACCGGTCTTGGTTGCGGAGAAACGGGAAGAAGGGGTAGCGACAACGACAGCCTCGTTGAGGGTTTCGATGTCGTCGCTCAGGTAACCGTCCAGAAGGTGGGTCTCACCGAGAGCCAGGCGGATGTCGGTGAACTGCACTGTCTGGTAACCCATGCAGGATACCTCAACGGTGTAAGGGCCGCCGGGACGGAGGCCGGAGATGTTGTAGCGACCGTCACTGTTGGTCACTGCACCATAAGAAGTACCCGAGGGGAGGTGGGTGGCAACAACAGCTGCACCTACTACAGTTTCCCCTTTCTGGTCAACAATCTGACCACCGAGTGAAGAGGTTGTACCCTGTGCGAAAGCAGCGGGCACAATAAAAAGCATTGCTGCCAAAGACAACAATAAACTCTTGAAGGTTAGTTTCATAATGGTTTTATTTGGTTAGATATAATTATAATCTTCAACCTTTAGGCGCTGCGAAGATACAGTACCGGAACAAAAATAAGAAAAAAAATGATAATTTGTTTATAAAAAAAGAGGGTTTCAGGCAAGGTCCACCACTGTGATTCCTGCACCGCCCATTTCAAGGGCCTCATCGCGCACAGAGATAACTCCCGCCACCGTTTTGAGATACTTGCGCAGCTCTTCGCGAAGCACGCCCGTCCCTTTTCCGTGCAGGATCTTGACCTGGGAGATGCCAATCATTGTGGCGTCGTCGATAAAGCGGGTGACTATGTTAAGCGCGCTCTCCAGCCGTTCGCCCCGCACGTCTATCTGGGGCGAGAAGTTCATCTTGCGCTGCGATATGGATTCCATACCCTTGACTGCGACGCCGCCGCTGGTGCTGCGGCGCGGAGCGGTGGCCTTGGAGGCCTCCTTATACTCCTTGGCGCTGATGCGCTCTACCTTGCCGATATCGGTTTTGGTGGTGAGGCCGCCGATGGCCACAGAGACCTTCTTGGTGGAGATTTGGATTATTTCACCCACTATGTCGCTATCCTTGATGCGGACCTTGTCGCCCACCTTGAGCGGATCGGGCTTCTCCGCCGCCCTGGCAACCGGTTTCTCAATCTGCTCCCCGGCGCGGCGGGCGCGCTGCTCTTTGCGTTCGCTCTGGCGCTGCCTGCGGGCCAGGATCTGCTCCATCTTGCGCTCTATCAGAAGGTCGTTAGCGCTCTTTTCCGCGGGGTCTTCCTTCTCCAGGGTCTGCTGCAGCTCGGTGACCTTTGCGCGGGCCACCTTGGTCTTCTCCTTCTCTGCCTGTGCCTCGCGAATCTCGCGTATGGTCTGCTCTATCTGGCGGTTGGCCCCGGAGACAATCTCCCGCGCCTCGGCCCTGGCCTCTGCAAGGATGCTGTTGCGGAGCGTCTTTATCTCTGACAGCTCTTTCTCGTAGCGGTCTGTGAGGCTCTCCAGGGTGCGGTCGGCATTCTTCACGCGGGAGAGTTTCTCGTCCAGCGCCCTGCGGTTGCGGGCAATCTTTCTCAGTTGCCTCTCCATATCCACAAAGTCGCCGCCCGCCTTCTCCTCCGCACTGTGGATTATCTCTTCCGGCAGCCCCATCTTCCTGGCAAGCTCAAACGCGAACGAGTTGCCGGGGAGCCCCTGCTCAAGGGTGAAGAGGGGGGTGAGGTTGGCCACATCAAACTGCATTGCGCCGTTTATCACCCGCTGCGAGTTGCTGGCGTAAACCTTGAGATTGGTATAGTGGGTGGTGATTACGCCGTATGTGCCGCGCTGCGCCAGCGTGTCCAGCACAGCCTCTGCAATTGCGCCGCCGGCAGTGGGTTCGGTGCCGCTGCCAAATTCATCTATCAGCACCAGAGAGCTGTCGGTGGCCTGCGTGAGTATGTCGTTGAGATTCTTCAGGTGGGAAGAGTAGGTACTGAGGTCGTTCTCCAGGCTCTGGTCGTCGCCTATATCCACAAAAATGCGGTCGAATATCAGCATCTCAGAGACCTCGCTGGTGGGTATCAGCAGCCCCCACTGGAACATATACTGCAGCAGCCCCACCGTCTTGAGGCAGACGCTCTTGCCACCGGCGTTGGGGCCGGAAATAAGCATGATGCGGCGGTCGCCCGAAAGGGTGAGGGTGAGCGGCACTATCTCTTTCCCCTCTTTGCGGAGGGCGCGTTCCAGCAGCGGGTGGCGGGCCTTGCGCAGCGTGAGCTCGCCGTTCTCTGATAGGATGGGCAGTCCCGCTATCATATCCATGGCAACCAGGGCTTTTGCCCTTATAAAATCGATCTGGATCAGGTAGTCGGCGTTCAGCAGCAAATCGTCCAGATAGGGGCGGATAAAGTCGCTGAACTCCATCAATATGCGCTGTATCTCCCGCTGCTCTTCAAACTGCAGCTCCCGCACGGCGTTGTTGAGGTTTACCACCTCGATGGGCTCTATGAAAGAGGTGCGTCCGCTGGAGGATTCATCGCAAACAATGCCGCTTATCTTGCGCTTGTCGCTGGCATTCACCGGAATAAGGGTTTTGCCGTCGCGCACCACCACCTCGGCGTCTTCTGCGGCGATACCCTCTGCCTGGGCCTTTTTGAGCACAGCGTGGATTACGCGCGATATGGAGCGTTCCTTGGAGCGGAGTTCGCTGCGGATCTGGGCCAGGGCGGGGGAGGCGTTGTCGCGCACCTCGCCGTTCTTGTTTATTATGGAGTCTATCTTGCGCAGCACCTCGGGGAAGATTACCACAGGCTCCGTCATCTTGCCCAGCGATGGATAAACCCCCTTGCTCCCCTTGAAGAAAGCAGCGATGCGTCGGATCGCGTCCAGCCCCTTTTGCAGCAGCACCAGGTTGTGGAGCGATATGCAGCTCAGCTCACTTGCAAGCGGCAGGAGGAACTCCCGCATATCGACATAACCCTCAGAAGGGAAAGTGTCCTCGAACATGCATATAAGTCGCATCTCATCAGTGAGCCGCAGCGCCTGCGAGATATCCTCGCGGCTGGTCATCATCTCTGCCGATGCCGTAATCCTGCGGGCCCCGGAGGTGGCGCACTTGCCGCTGACCATCTCCCTGACAATGTCGAAACCTATTTTTCTTTCGAGGTGTTGCATACTACTTATAAGAGGCCTCCAGCGCTATTCTGAGTTCTGTTATACTGCTCAGGGTCTTTATAACGCCATCCTTGACGTATGATATCTCACCTGTCTCTTCCGATACCACAACCGCTTCTGCATCGGATATCTCTGTTATGCCGGCAGCGGCCCGGTGGCGCATCCCGTAGCGGGGATGGATTTGCTGGTTGTCGCTGATGGGAAGGGTGCAGCGGGCGGCGATTATGCTCTCGCCCGTCATTATCACCGCCCCGTCGTGCAGCGGGGAGTTCTTGAAGAAGATGTTCTCTATCAGGCGGCGGTTAATGTTGGCGTTTATCGTGTCCCCCGTCTCAATATATTGTTCCAGCGCCGAGTTGTGCTTGAACACCATAAGGGCGCCGGTTTTGTTCTCCGACATACGGTAGCAGGCGCTGGTAATCTCGTCGAGCGCCGCGGGACTTATCTTGGAAGTGGGGTTGTATTTGCCAAAGAAGCGGCGCAGCCAGCCGTCGCCCTTCTTGCGGACAGAGAAAACCTCAGTGCCGATCCTTATCAGAAAGCGCCTCAGTTCCGGTTGGAAAATCACGATGATGGCAATCAGGCCCACGTCCAGCACCGCCCCTATCAGGTTGGTGAGCAGTTGCATGTTGAGCGCGCTAAACACCGCCCTGGCAGCGTAGAGGAGGATGATTGCAATAAAGATGCTCATCGCTTGGGTCCCCTTTATCAATCTGTAAACCTGATAAATAAGGAACGCTACCAGAATAATGTCCAGTATGTCTGCGAAAGAAATATTCAGAAAGTCGAACATAATCCACAAATATAATGATTATCTTTGAATTCTGAAGAGAAGGATATGATGGGTAAGAGTTCAAACTGGTTGTGGCGCCGGATATGGTGCGGGTTGCGGTTGGCCCTGACGGGGCTGCGCGACCTTTTTTTTGTGCGCGAATGTGCGGTATGCGGCGAAGAATTGGAGTCGGAGCATGGCGGAGTTAGGCAGACGGTTGAAAGTGAAGGACAAGATACGGGCCGGCTGCTGCAGGAAGATGTTCCGGCCACCGATGGCGGGCACCTGTGCGACAGTTGTATGGCCGACATCCCCCTTACGTATTTCTGGAACTACAGCGGGAATGCCGCGATTGACCGCCTGGCGGGGCGGTGCCACGTGTATAACGCAGCGGCACTATTCTTTTACAGGCACGACAGTGATTACTGTGAACTGGTGCGGCGCTTCAAATACGGAGGAGACACGGCTCTTGGCCTCTGGGCGGCGCGCATGCTTGGAGAATATATGGCCGTCGGCGGGTTGTATTCTGGGGTGCAGGCGGTGGTGCCGGTGCCGCTGCACTGGAGAAAGCGGTTCAGGCGAGGCTTCAACCAGGCAGAGATAGTTGCCCGGGGGATTGCAGAGAGGCTCCCGGCAGGGTATGGTTCAGTTGCTGCGGATGATTGCCGTGGGGGCGATTGGGCTTCTGGCGGCTGTGCTTTTGGTGGCCGTGTTCCCCGGGGACTTCCCGTTGTCACTAATTTGTTATTCCGGCGACGTTACACCCGTACGCAGACACGGCGGCAGGCAGGGCAGAGGGTCCGGAACGTAGCAGGAGCTTTTGGTATCCGCTCCCGGGAAATCGAACGGCTTCGGGTGGCGGGGGTGCGGCATGTCCTCCTGGTGGATGACGTCGTTACCACAGGCGCTACAATTGCCGAGTGCGTCCGCCTCCTTGAACCCTGCTTCACCGTCTCCGTCGCCACCCTTGGTTTTGTGGAATAATGTAGATAGATTTGCACTATGAAAAAGATTCTGATTGCGGCATTTCTCGCCTTTTTTGCACTATACGGATGCGCTCCCAAGGCCGATAAGGCGGCTGCGGTGGCAAACGATTTCCTTACAAGTTTTTTCAATATGGATTATGAGGGTGCCGCCACCTTATGCACACCCGATATCGCTGCGGTACTTTGCGACACCATTGCTGCCAGCGAGTATCCCAGCGAGGAGATCCGTGCAAAGGTTGTGGAGGCCTCCAAGAAAACCACTTTCAAGATTGTCTCGTCACAGATAGAGGAGGAGAGCGGTGCCGCCGTGGTGAATTACGAAATCCATCCCTACGGTGCGGTGGGAGACGGTACCATCCCGCGCTCTATGCACCTGGAGCGCATCGACGGTGAGTGGAAGGTCGTTTCGCTGGAATAAATCGATCTGTTGGGCCCTGAGTATGCTGGCGCTCTCCCCGTTTCTCTGCACAGAGAAACACGTAACGGCTTCGTGGTGGTTCTCCGTGCAATAATTCGGCTGGAACTTCGCATAATCCTGCACGGAGAGACACGGAATAGCCCAGCGATGGGTATCCGTGCTATCTCAGAATTCCAGTATCACTCCCTGATTTGAGACAACAGGCAACTCATAGTTGTCATTGCCGGTGCGCTTCACTTTCATCGGACCGTTACCGCCCCAGGCCTTTACCCTACGCATTTTTGTCGTAAAGCGGATGGTGTGGTTTCCTGGATTCTCATCGTAGGGGTCGTCGGCCACGCAAATAAACAACGCCTTGTTGCGGTCACCTTTTCGTGCTGCCATTTTGCCTACTAACAACGGGCAGTCGGCCGTCAGTCCAACCAGTGAGCCGAAGTCCAATTCTGACGAGCTTTCAAGGCCACTGGCTTCCAACATATCGGTGTCATCGAATCCGATGCACACCGTTTCTATGTTGCGATATCTCATATATCGTTCTGCAATAGTATGAATTTCTTCGTTAACTGTTTTAAGTTTATCGTATTGCTGCGTCTTTTTACCGTCACCGTCCACAACCTGATTGCTCCACCATCCCGCCGTGTAGCAGGCCCAGGAAATATTTGAAGCGCCGAAGGCAAGTGCAGAAAAGGCTTGGAACCGGAGCTCGTTCTCGCTGATCCATACTTCGGGGTCGAAACTGTTGACCTGAAGAGTAATCCACATATCGAGACTGTTTTTGTGACAAGCGTCGGAAACAATGCGGAGATTGGCGTAGTCCTTCTGAACGCCTGCGACTTTGTAATAGAAGTCGTAAGAAAGATAGTCAGCAGGAATATACTGACAATACTGCTTGATATGCTCCTCATAAGTCGCGGTGCCCAGCTGGCTGAGGGCCTGATCATCGGTGTTTTGTGCCACCGATGCGTAGTTTGGATATAGATTCAGAAATGCAAACTGATTGGGGAACAACTCTTGTACCCGTTCCATAACCTTGCCGTAATAAGGGAAATCGAGAGCCGACGGCTCGTCGCCGATATCAATGCCCCAGATTGCCGGGTGGTCTTCAAAAGATGCCGCCGCCGTTTCGTAATCCTGCAGAGGGTTTACCTTCTCAAGAGTGCCGGCAACCTCACCATTTCCTCCCCACCAACCGGGTACAACTCCGGTAACAATTGCCCCCACGCCATACTTTTCCAGCAAGTCCAGCGCTTCACGATCGTTGTCTATGCATATGACGAAATCAATGCCGCAGTCGGCAAGATCTTTTATGTGGGTCTCGCTCCTGGCATACGGTTGAAGGATGTAGGCACCAATGTTCAGACGGGTGCGGTCCATACGTGTATCTCGTTTGGGTATGCCGGTCTGACAAGATGATAATGTCAGGAAAACAGCAATAATGACAAGTATAAGTTTTTTTTCCATACAATTAACAAATATAGCAGAAATGGTAAATATCTCTCTGTACAGAAACCGAATTATTTCACATACTTCATTGCCAAGCATCTTTCAAGCTGATTGGAGGTTATGTACTTGCCTTGCAAGAAACCTCCGCGTGCCGGTCGGAATCGTGAAGAAAGACACTCTTGCCATAGCACTTCATATATTTTTGCACGTTGTGACTGTGACAAAAGATAAATTGAAACAAGTTCCGCATTCTTGAATAAGCGTGGGATGAGCATCCTATCAATAATTGAGCAAAGCTCCAAGTCTGTCATCCGGTTGCGGTCCACCTTTCCTTGTTCAAGCGATCTGGTAAGCGTTGCATCGAAATCCGGCACGCCCATCTCGATAGCCTCGACAGTTACCGGCTTGTCACCGTTCTCGTCGAATTGTTTTTGAAGATCGCCTTCTCCGGATATCTTGTTCATATGAAACAGATATGTGCGGGGGGAAACGTAGAGTTCTTCAACATAAGCTGTATCAAGTATATCCTGCCGCAGCAGAAGTCCGTCGGCAGACATCCGGTATTTGTTGTTATCTAAGCGGTTTTTGCCGGGTAAGTATAAATACCTCTTTCCCTGAATCATCTGCGATGGTGAATCAACTTTGCCAAGTTGCTTGCGAAAAAAAGCATTGGCAGAACAGTGCGGATATTCAAACGGCGTTGAAGAGAGCCCGTGATGAAGGCCCTGCCGAAGCACATAATCTAACGCGGCAATGGTGTGGTGTAGCCCGTCAATCTCCAAAGCAAAGTATTTCCGCTCTCCTAACAAGCCCTTCCGACAGTACTTGGAGTTAAAGTAACGGGCGTAGGAATATCGGGCCTGATGCATTGTCTCCCCGTATTTGTCACTTTGCATCAAACAGTGTATGTGCGTGGTCATCTCGGATTCTGCCATAAGGCGTGCCTCGGTTTTCAAACAAGCAATTGCCAGGCAGTTGAACCCCATACGGAGATCTGCCTCGCTTCGGTACATTACTTCGTCGTGAGACGAAAGACAAAGATGAACAGTCTTTCTCATAGCATTTCCTCCAAACAATTAATCTCATCTCCAGCCCTTCCCATTAAGCACGAATCATTCGCCTCATCGAAAATGCTGTCTTTCCCCGCTAAGATATAACTAATTGAGCAGTTTTTAATATTATGGCAAATAAAACTGACCCACTCGGCATGGAGATACACGGAACTGCTTCTCTATGGTTCTCCGTGCACTCTTTCTGCCGGAAACCTGCGAGATCCTGCACGGAGAGACGCGGAATAGCCCCGTAATGGGTCTCCATGCACCGGCCTTAGGCGATAGCCTCACTGATGTCCATGGAATTATTTAGAAGTAAGCCGGATAAGTATCGGAAGGTGGTCGCTGTAGCCGCCTGAGAAGGTGTTGCCGTCCCAGCTGCGGAAGGGTTTGCCGCCGCGCATCATAAAGTTGCGCTGGAAGATGTTGGCCCAGAAACGTTTGTCAAATTTGTTCAGTACCAGCCCTTTTGCATCGGCGTAGCCCGCTTCGGCGGGGAGCAGGTTGCGGCTCACTATTATGTTGTCGAAAAGTATCCAGTTGTGGTTGTGGATGCTGGTGCCCAGTCCGGCTTTGTGCATGGCCCACATAGGGTTGAAGTAATCTCCTTCTGCCACCCCCTCTATGCGTTCGCGGGCCCGCAGCAGTTCGCTCAGGGACTCTTCATCGGGGGTGTCGTTCATGTCGCCCATCACCACTACCTTCAAGCCGGGGAACTTCTTGCGCATCTTCTCCGCATGGTCGCGGACCGTTTCTGCCCCGGCGCGGCGGAATCCCTGTGAAGCGAACACCCCGCCCCTGCGGGAGAGGAAGTGGCACACGTAGAAGCAGAACATCTCGCCGTCGAGCTTGCCCCATACCGCCAGTATGTCACGGCCGATGTATTCCCGGCCGCTGCGAAGCTGCAGTTTTACAGGCTCGCTCCCCTCCAGCTTGAACCGTTCCGGGCGGAAGAACAGCGCCACGTCCACTCCTCGTGCATCCCTGCTTTCGTAGTGGACATAACGGTAGTTGGCCGGTTGCATCCTCCGCTGCGAGAGGAGATCCTCCAGCACCTGGTCGTTCTCTACCTCCGATACCCCGACAATTGCGGGAAAACCGCCCGGCAGCGCTGCAACCGCGGCAAACACGTTGCTCAGGTTCTGCAGTTTTGTCTGGTACTTGATTGTGGTCCAGCGCTTTGCTCCAAGGGGGGTGAAATCTTCGTCGTCAATCGTCTCGTCTTTGGTGGTGTCATAAAGATTCTCCAGATTGTAGAACATTATGTTGAGACTCGCCGCCATTGAGAAAAAATCGTAACTTTGAGCAAATTTAAGAATTATCTCTTATGTCTGAAATAAAGGATATCAATTTGTGGGAGTCGGGGCAGCGCAAGATAGACTGGGTGAGGGCGCACATGCCCCTGCTTAACGATATTGAAGAGCAGTTTGACTCTGAAAAACCTTTCAAGGGGGTCAAGGTGGCGGTATCCGTGCATCTTGAGGCCAAGACCGCCTATCTCTGCCAGACTCTTGCGGCGGGCGGTGCCGAGGTGTATGCGGCCGCCAGCAATGTGCTCTCCACCCAGGACGATGTGGTTGCGGCGCTGGTAAAGAGCGGCGTGAACGTGTTTGCTGTACACGGCGAGAGTCCGGCGGATTATGACCGTCATATCCGCTGCATTGTGGAACCGGGCCCGAATGTAATAATTGACGACGGCGGCGACATAGTGAGCATGATTCACAGTGAATATCCGCAGCTGATAGCTAACGTCTGGGGCGGCTGCGAAGAGACCACCACCGGCATCAACCGCCTGTTGGCGCGTGCCCAGCGCGGTGAACTCAAGTTCCCCATGGTGATGGTTAACAATGCCGAATGCAAGTACCTCTTTGACAACCGTTACGGCACCGGTCAGAGCGTGTGGGACGGCATAATGCGCACCACCAACCTGATTGTCGCATCCAAGACTGTGGTCGTGGCCGGCTACGGCTGGTGCGGCAAAGGGGTGGCAATGCGTGCCAAAGGGCTGGGAGCCAGCGTTATCGTCACAGAAATCGACCCTATCCGGGCGATGGAGGCGGTGATGGACGGCTTCAAGGTGATGACCATGGACGATGCCGCGCCTCTGGGCGATATCTTCATAACCGTCACCGGGTGCTGCGACATAATTGTTGAGCGCCACTTCCGTGCCATGAAAGAGGGGGCGATCTGCTGCAACGCCGGGCATTTTGATGTTGAGGTGGATGTGGCCTGCCTGCGTGCCATCGCCACCGAGACCAAGGTCGCCCGTACCAATATCGAGGGCTTCAAGGTTGACGGCAAATGGATTTATCTGCTTGGAGAGGGGCGTCTGGTGAATCTCGCCGCCGGGGACGGCCATCCCGCAGAGATTATGGATATGAGTTTCGCCATCCAGGCCCTCTCGGCTGCATATATAGTCCGTAACAAGGGGATGCTCCCCGCCACAATGCTGGTAGTGCCGGAAGAGATTGACAAGTTCGTGGCCCGCAGAAAGCTGGCGGCCTGGGGTGTTACCATCGACACCCAGACAGAGAAGCAGAAGGCATATCTGGAAAGTTGATGCGCTACACACACATAGCATTTGACATTGACGGTACCCTGATAGACACCCAGGATACCTTTACATACTCTTTTTCTAAGACCATTCTGGAGTTGAAAGGTGAGGTTGTTCCCCCGGAAGATTTAGTGCGTTACTTTGGCCTCCCCAGCCTGACCGGCATAGAGCAGGTAGGATTTCCCAATCACGAAGAGGCATTGGAACTGTGGGAGAAATACTACCGGGAGATGGCGCCGGAAAAAAGCGTGCCTTACCCTGGCGTTCACGAGGCTATAGAGAAGATAGTCGCAGTCGGAATCAAGATAGGGGTGATTACCTCCCGCAGCCGCGACGAGTTTGAATATGACCGCAACCTGGACCCCTGGCGGCCATGGCTCCAGACTGTGATTTGTGCCGACGACACCGTGCTTCACAAGCCCGACGGCGAGCCGGCGTTGGCGTTTGCCGCGAAGGCGGGGGTATCTGTGGACCGATGCCTGTATGTAGGCGACACCCCGATGGATGCCCAATGCGCTTTCAATGCCGGGATGGACTTTGCCCTGGCCACGTGGAACGGCAATAACGGCGATATCCCCGCCAAGTACCGTTTTGGCTCCGCCGACAAACTTCTGAAAATAATTCTTTCGTAATATGCGTAGATATGCTTTGATAGTAGTTACCCTGGCCGGGATTATACTCGCCGGGTGCAGGAATCCATACCGGGATGCAATCCTGGATGTGGACGTGTCTAATGTAAATGATATCTCTAAAGAAGTGGTACAGTTGCCGCCCGATGATGGTGTGTTGAGCGGTGGCGAGGCTACGATTTACGCCCGTTTCAAGTTGGTAGAGGTCTCCGGAAATGGATATCTGCTGGCTAAGGACGGCAATTTTCGCAGCCGGGCCTACAGGATGATGGTGGCTTCCAGTGGTGATTCTTGCTGGGTGAACGTCTCGGTCGGCAGTGACGAAATTGCCGGAGTCCACGAGCTTAATCACTTCTTTTCCAAAAATGATATCGGTAAGATGCAGGACGTGGTGTTCCGCTTCGACGGTAAAGTATCCCAGTTGTATGTGAACGGTATTCTCCGGGACGACGAGGTCACCGTGGGTACTCTGCGCGACTGGAATCACCGTCCGGTGGTTATCGGCCGCGACTATCCTGGCAAAATAGACCGTGTCGCGCTATGGAACAGGGCCCTGACTGACGATGAAATCGCACGCATCTCCGGCGTGGCCCGTTTGAAAGAGGGCCTGCCCGATTATTATCACGAAACATATCGCCCCCAATACCATTTTACGGCCAAGAAAAACTGGATTAACGACCCCAACGGACTGGTATGGTACGATGGCGTGTACCATATGTTTTTCCAATACAATCCGCCCGACCGTCCCGGTTCATACAAGGATTGGGGCCATGCGGTGAGCACCGACCTGGTCCATTGGACGCAGACAAAAGAGGGACATATCACTCCGCACAGGGTTTGGGCTGGATGCTGGTCCGGTTCGGCGGTAGTAGATGAGAATAATGTATCCGGTCTGCAGACTGGCGATGAGAAGCCCATCCTCGCTTATATTACCACCGGTGGATGGCCGGATGAAGGTCTCGGCCCTATGTGTAACCAGTGCGTTGCCTTCAGCAACGACGGCGGCAAGTCCTTCAGGTATTACGACGGTAATCCGGTAATCTGTACCCGAAGCATAGAATCTCCCTGGAACCGCGATCCAAAGGTAGTCTGGGATGAGGAACACCAGCTGTGGGTATTGTCACTCTATCTTACAGGTTATCAATTTGCCATATATACTTCCAGGAACCTGCTGGATTGGGAAGAAGCATCCACTTTGACACTTGCAGGCGACAGGGAGTGTCCCGGCTTTATGCCGCTCCCCGTGGATGGCGTTCAGACGGGCAAGTGGTTGTTCTACGGTGCGGCTGGTGTCTATCAGATCGGAACCTTTGACGGCAAAACCTTCAAACCCGAGACAGAGCCGGTGGCTATGGATCACGGCAATAACCTATACGCTGCACAGACGTGGAACAACTCTCCCGACGGGCGCTGCATTCATCTGGGATGGATGCGCGGCCCCAAGTATCCCGGCGTTCCCTTTGACCAGCAAATGAATTTCCCTACGGTGCTGGAACTCCGCACCACACCCAACGGAATACGTGTATTCCGCAATCCGGTGGAGGAGATAAAACTGCTTTACGCCGGTCAGACGACGATAGAAGAGCAAACGGTTGCATCCGGCTCCAACCTGCTGGAATCCCTTGACGGAGACCTTTACGACATGACAATCGCTACCGATGCGGCAGACAGTTTTGACTTGGAGATACGTGGCGCGAAGATTCATTATGATGCTGCAGCGCGCGCCATATATTCGGAAGGGCCCGTCGTAGGCGGCAAGGTGGAAAGTCTTGGCAGCGCGCCACTGCGCCTTGCAGACGGCACTTTGACGCTGCGCATCCTGGTGGACCGCACCAGTCTGGAGATTTTTGCCGACGACGGCGAAACGGTCATAACCTCCAATTTTATGCCTGAGCCGGACAATCATGCTTATGCACTTATCCCTGTAACGCAGATTCATCTTCTGCGAGCAGAAATCAATACCTTGAAGTCATCCTGGGAATAATATGAAGACCATGCTCTCCCATCGAGGGGATAATTCTTATCTTTACGGAGAAATACCGATTCAACGATGAAAACCAACTGCAAATATGCGCTGCTGGTGCCGACGAGCATGGGGCTGAGGCTTTGCCCCGATGCCGGGCAGCCGGTGGCGGCTGCTGATACATTCCGCCTTCAGGCGACCAGTGCAGAGACCAACGTGGCCAGCATAGTATCTTATCTGGGACTACCGGTAAAAGTGCTCACAGCGTTTGTCGAGGGGAGTCCTTTTGCCGCGTTCATCAAGCAGTCGTTGCGCTCGCGCGGGATGGACTTTGAAGGTCCCGACGTGCCGCAGGGCGGCCCTTGGGGCTATCGTCACCAGATTAACGTGGCCGACAGCGGCTATGGCAGCCGCGGCCCGAGGGTATGGAACGACCGTGCCGGCGAGGTGGGGCGCACACTCTTCTCCTCTGATTTTGACCTGGAGCGCATCTTTGGCGCAGAAGGGGTGCAGATAGTGCATCTCTCGGGCCTGGTAGTGGCTCTCAGCGAGCAGACGGGGCGGTTCTGCCTGGATATTGTCCGCTGTGCAAAGAAATCCGGCACGCAGGTAAGCTTTGACCTTAACTACCGGGCTTCTTTCTGGGAAGGGCGCGAAGAGCAGTTGCGCGGCATTTTCACAGAGATATGCTCGCAGGCCGACATCTTGATTGGCAACGAGGAGGACTTCCAGCTGGCGCTGGGCATAGACGGTCCTGCGGCTGGCGGAGAAGGTCTCGCTGCCAAGATTGACGGATTCAAGGGGATGATTTCTTGTGTGGCAGAGCGCTTCCCTCAGGTCAAGGTGTTTGCCACCACCCTGCGCGAGGTTGTGGATACCAATACCCATAACTGGGGTGCGGTGCTCCGTTACGGAGGTGAATGGTTTGTGGCAGAACCCCGCATGATACACGTCCTGGACCGCATCGGTGGCGGCGACGGCTTTGCCGGCGGACTGCTGTACGGTTTGCTCAAGGGCTGGGAGGCGGACAAATGCCTGCAGTTCGGATGGGCTGCCGGGGCGCTGGCCACCACATTCCTGACAGATTACGCCCAGCCGGCCGACGAGGCCCAGATATGGAGCATTTGGAGCGGTAATGCCAGGGTAGTCCGATGATTATCCGTTTTTAAACGTTTAAATATGCTTTTCTACGCCCGGGGTTCTGAAAGAGAAGTGCTTTCGCAGCAAGATGTCCGCGAAGCGCTGTGCGGAGTTTTTGAGTCTCTGGGCCGCAAGCGTCGTGTGCTGGCCATTCCGCCAGACATTACCCGCCTGAACTCCCTCGGAGGAGAAATCACCGCCATCGCCAACGATTATTACGGCGATGCGCTCACCGATATTTTGCCCGCCCTGGGCACCCACAGCCCGATGACCGGGCAGCAGATAGATGCGATGTTCCCCGGCGTGCCGCACGGCAA
The DNA here is from genome assembly GCA_017614715.1 of Bacteroidales bacterium. Taxonomy (GTDB): domain Bacteria; phylum Bacteroidota; class Bacteroidia; order Bacteroidales; family UBA932; genus Equibacterium. The sequence continues at coordinate 21,079 of JAGABI010000031.1, forward strand.
ATTCCGGGTTCACGACTGGCGGAGCGGGGTAGAAGATGTCGGAGAGGTTCCCGCAGATTATATCAAGGAGATTTCTGGTGGTAAGGTATGCTATCCCATCAAGGCTCAGGTCAACCGCCTGCTGCTGGATCCCGGATTTGACCTGATACTCTCCATAGGTCAGGTGGTACCTCACGAGGTGGTCGGGATGGCCAATTACACCAAGAATATCTTTGTGGGGGTCGGAGGCAGCGACTTTATCGGAAAGAGCCACTACCTTGGCGCAAGCTATGGGATGGAGCGTCTTATGGGGCGCCCCGGCGGCCCGGTACGCGAAGCGCTGGAATACGCCCGCACAAACTTTATCGGCTCTCTGCCCATCATCTATATACTTACGGTGCGTGCGCAGGAAGGTGGCAGAATAGTCACCAAAGGTCTTTATGTCGGCGATGACCGCGAATGTTTCGAGCGGGCCGTGGCCCTCTCCCAAAAGGTTAACTTTGTGCAACTCGACCGCGAGATTAACAAGTGCGTCGTTTATCTCGATTCCGCCGAATTCAAGAGCACCTGGCTTGGGAACAAGGCGGTTTACCGCACCCGTATGGCTCTGGCAGATGATGCTGAACTAATTATACTGGCGCCTGGCCTGCGAGAGTTTGGCGAAGACGCAATTATAGACAAATTGATCCGCCGGCATGGCTATCGCGGCACTGTGCACACGTTCTCGGCGGTGGATAATGACCCCGAACTCAAGGCCAACCTCGGCGCAGCCGCCCATTTGATTCACGGTAGCAGCGAGGGGCGGTTCAAAATCACATACGCCCCCGGCCAACTGTCCAGGGAGGAAATAGAGGGGGTCGGCTTCAGGTATGCAGAACTGCAGCCGCTGCTTGAGCGCTATCGGCCAGAGATGCTGCAGGACGGCTGGAACACTCTCCCCGATGGCGAAGAGTTTTTCTACATATCCAACCCCGCCCTGGGCCTCTGGGCATATAAAGAAAGATTCAAAGACTAAAACAATATGGCAAACAAATCTGACATTGGCTTGATAGGCCTCGCCGTGATGGGCGAGAACCTCGTGCTGAATATGGAGAGCAAGGGCTTTACCGTGAGTGTGTTCAACCGCACCCTGGCCCGAGTGGACAACTTTATCGCCGGCCGCGCAGCCGGCAAGAACATAGTCGGCACACATTCGCTGGAAGAGTTGGTTTCCACCCTCAAGAGCCCCCGCAAAGTGTTCCTGATGGTAAAGGCTGGTGAGGCTGTGGACAGCCTTATAGACCAGCTGATACCGCTGCTGGACCAGGGCGATGTTATTATAGACGGCGGCAACACCCATTATCCCGACACCGCCCGCAGGCGTGACTATGTGGAGCGCCGCGGCCTGCTGTACATCGGCACTGGCGTTTCCGGCGGAGAAGAGGGCGCCCTCAAAGGTCCCAGTATGATGCCCGGCGGCAGCCCGGAAGCATGGCCGTTGGTAAAACCCATCTTCCAGAGCATCTGTGCCCACGTTGCCGACGGCTCTCCCTGCTGCGACTGGGTAGGCGAAGGCGGCGCCGGCCACTTTGTTAAGATGGTGCACAACGGCATTGAGTACGGTGACATTCAACTCATCTGCGAGTGCTACTAGATTATGAAAGATCTCCTTGGTATGAGCAATCATGAGATGAGCGAGACCTTTGCCGAGTGGAACCGCGGCGACCTGGACAGCTATCTGATAGAGATTACCCGCGACATCCTGGCCAAGAAAGACGATGAAGGGCGGTATGTGCTGGACTATATCCTGGACGCTGCAGGGCAGAAAGGCACCGGCAAATGGACTGCCGAGTCGGCTCTGGATGCAGGCATCCCCCTGACCCTTATCACAGAGAGCGTGTTTGCGCGCAGCCTGTCGGCCCAGAAAGAAGAGCGCCTGGCTGCCTCAAAGGTTCTGGCTGGGCCCAAACCGCAATTTAGTAATCGCCAGCAGGCGATAGCGGAGGCTGGGCAGGGTAGTTCGTGCAATAGCAAAGCCGGAGCTCGTGAGCGGAGTAGCATAGCTCCGGTGGAACTATGCAGCGAACGAGGGTTTGGGGCAGCGCCCCAGTATCTTCAGGACCTCCAGCAGGCCCTCTTTGCATCCAAGGTGGTCTCTTACGCGCAGGGCTTCTCGCTGATGCGTGCCGCAGCCAAAGAGAACGGCTGGAACCTGAACTACGGAGGAATCGCTCTGATGTGGCGTGGCGGTTGCATCATCCGCAGCGTATTCCTGGGCAAGATCAAGGAGGCGTTCGACGCCGACCCTTCGCTGGCCAACATTATGCTGGCACCTTATTTTGCCGATAAGATGTCGGCTGCGCAGAGCGGCTGGAGGCGCGTGATTGCTCTCGCCGTGGAGAACGGCATCCCGACCCCGACGCTATCTGCCGCCCTCAGTTATTACGACGGCTACCGCAGCGAACGGCTTCCTGCCAACCTGCTGCAGGCGCAGCGTGACTACTTTGGCGCCCACACCTACGAGCGTACCGACCGGCCCCGCGGCGAATTCTTCCACACCAACTGGACAGGATGCGGCGGCGACACCACTTCCAGCACATACAACGCATAAATTCTTACAGTTATGACATATAATTTCGATGACCTGAAAGGTCGCAATTGCGTTATTACCGGCGGGTTCGGAGTTATCGGCCTCGCACTTACCAGGGGGCTGGCTGCATCTGGCGTCAACCTGGCCGTGATCAGCCGCAAGGCTGCCGAGTCGCCGCTGGCTTCGGAAATCAGCAACGAATTCGGGGTGAAATGCATCGGTATCAGCGCCAGCATCCTGGACCGAGGAGCGCTTGAAAAGGCGCTGGTTGAGGTCCACGAGAAACTCGGTGATGTGGATATCCTCATCAACTGTGCCGGCGGCAATGCCCCGGAAGCAACCTGCAAGGTGGAGCAGATGGAGAGTGCGGCAGACCTGCCCGATTCGTTCTACGGATTGGACGTAGAGGGGTTTAAGAAAGTATTCGATACCAACTTCCAGGGGACGATCCTTAGTACCATGGTTTTCTCCCGCGACATGATAGAGGCCCGAAAGGGGGTCGTGCTCAACATCTCCAGCATGAATTCGGTGCGGCCACTCACCAAGATTCCGGCCTATTCCGCTGCCAAGGGCTCCATCAACAATTTCACTCAGTGGTTTGCTGTGCACGTAGCTCCGATGGGCATACGCTGCAACGCCATCGCCCCCGGCTTCTTCCTCACAGACCAGAACCGCTTTTTGCTCACCGACGAGGCCACCGGAGTTCTCAAACCGCGAGGCAAGAAGATTATCGCCAATACCCCTGTTCACCGCTTTGGCGAGCCTGAGGAGATAGTCGGCACTATGCTCTATCTGCTCAGCGATATCTCCGCCTTCGTTACCGGTGTAATCATTCCTGTCGATGGCGGCTACAGTGCTTTCGGAGGTGTTTAATACCGGAATCCCCGCCGGTAATAGAAATGTTTTGAATATTCGTATAATTAATCAGTAATAACTATGCGTTCACTTTTTTCATTGATGGTTGGTTTGGTTCTCTCCTTTGCCTTGCTTACGGCATGTTGTGAGAAGGAACCTGAACAGGAGGAGGTACCCAGGCTAAACACCCGGGACTTCAATTTAATATCCTGGGAAGGCGGTGTTTACGATTTCTCTGTTGAGTATAATACCGATTTTGATATAGAGATTGATGCCGACGCTCAGTCCTGGATCGATTTTATCCAGACCAAGGCAATGACTCGTGGCAGTCTGGAGTTTATTTTTGCTGCAAACGACACTTACAACTCCCGCGTAGGAAAAGCGACATTAAAGGACAGGAAAGGCAAGGCGGAACCCGTAGAAATCACCTTCATTCAGGAGGAGAAGAAGGTGTCCGAAGCCGAAGCCGACATATATGACCTGGGCGTAACACCTGGTGTGCTCGACTTCAAGCAGGAGCCTTTCGTGTGGAAGGTCAGCCCCCGCTACGACTACTCCAAGCTCTATATGAGCAAACTGTTCCTTGGCATGGCCAACTACGATCCGGAATATCTGGGTTGGTGCAAGATGCGCGACAACGGAACCCAGAGCGTGAACCTTACCTTTGAGCAGGCCCTGGAGGTGATCAAAGGTATCGATGCCATCTCCCCGGGGCTTAAGAAAATCATCTATCTGGTGGGCTGGCAATATCTTGGCCACGACTCCAAATATCCTGCATTCTTTGCCGGCAACGAGGCCCTCAAGCGCCCGGGCGACAAGGACGCCCTGGAGAGTCTCCGCTGGCTTATGAAAGAGGCGCGCAACTACAACACCATTGTGAGCCTCCACATCAATATGTTTGACTGTTATGTGGACAGCCCGATATATGAAAAGTATCTGGCGGCCGACGTGCTGTGCAAGGATACCCAGGGCAACCTGATTCATGGCGACTGGGGCTACAAGGTGTGCTATCCCGCCGAGTGGGATGCCGGCCTGACCCAGTGGCGCCTTGACACTCTCTGCCAGCTGCTCCCTCTCGCAGAGCAGGGTACGCTCCATATAGATGCATTCCACAGCAAGATACCCATTCCCGGGCCGGACGGCAACATTATCGGCCGCGGCTCCCCCTTGAGCCCTTATCACGGATATTCGGCGCAGGATGACATAGATGCCAAGAAGAAAATAGTGGCATATATGGATGCCAAGGGTATAGACATTACCTGCGAGGGTACCGGCAACGATGTCGGCACCGGCGTCTCCCCCCGCGAGGGGTGGTTCCCTGCATATTGGGGATACAGCGATCTGCTGACCCATCTGCTGGCTCTCAATGCCCAGCAGGCCACCGGGCCCAACTGTTCGCTGGAGATTCTGGGTACCAACGCCAATGCAGAGACCATCTTCAATAACGGCCTTCCTCGCGAGCAGCAATTCGAATGGTTCAAGAAGGACTTCTGCAAGAAATCGGTTATCTATCTGTACCTCAATTATTTTGGCCGCAAGCAGATGCTCTATGACCCCAACGATTCCAACGGCCGCAATATCGCTGTGTTTGAGAAAGGTGTACGCACGTTCTACGACAGTGGCAACATGCATCTGGCCAAGGATGGTATAGTTCTGGCAGAGAACGGAGACATCTTTGTGCCGGCGGTATGGCTCAACGACCAGTCTCTGGTGGCCTTTTCCGAGAACGGCTACAGCAACCGCACCTGGACCATCCCGGCTGGCTGCGCAATCACGTCAGATACCCCTGCATATACTATTGAGTACAATAACAAGACACCTTTCACCGATTTCAAATTGGACGGCAGGCAACTTACCCTGAGCCTCACCCCCGGCCAGATGGTAATATTCTCCAAGGCCATTCCAGAATAATCCTGGCCCGTTTGTTTGGGGAATTATGAAATAACCATTATATTTGTTATCAATATTAATGTTTGAAACCATTTTAAATCTAATTGTAATATGAAAAAAATCATTGCTATTCTTGCAGTTGCCTTTATCGGCATGGTTGCTGCGTCTAACGCTAACGCTATTGAGGACCAGTGGTCTAAGGGAACCCTTGTTGCTGGTGTAACGGGTGGTATCGACCCTTGGTATTCAACTATAACCTTTGGCGGTCTCGCTTTTGGCGATTATGTACTCGTTGACAGCTGGTGGAAGGGTCACTTCACAGTTGGCGGCCAGGTCGGTTTCGAAGGCGGCAAGGGTTGGTCCGAATTCAGCGCTGCTCCGCGTGTAACCTATGGTCTCAACCTTACCGACAAGTTTGAGGTTCATGCAGGTTTTGCTACCGGATATTATTTCGGATATTGGCATGGGTTCTATAGCAGCGAGTTCATCGGCATGCACTATTTCTTCAGTGATGCGATGGCTTTCACAGCACAGGTCGGCTATGCTTCATTTAGCCCCTCTGTACTCGCAGGTATTTCCTTCAAATTCTAAGGAGAAACACAATCCGCATCATAGCCTTTCAAAGGCGTGAATCCATAAGGAGCCGACTCATTCCGAGCCGGCTTCCTTATTATATGAGGTGTCTCACACCGGGCCGGCAAATGCTCCGCGACTGCAATGCTTCTGGCAATCGCGGGATGCTTCCAGAGTTTCGCTTCGCTCTCCTGACCCCAAAACTGTGTCAATGACGAAGCGAAGAAATATCACTTGATGAATTCAGCGAGCGTGAGCCAATTGAAAAACGGCCAAAAACACTAAAAATGTTTGAATTTGGCCAAATTTGTAGAGCGCTATATACCCGACACGGCGGCCCCCTTCCCACGGAAGGGGGTGCCGGGGGTGTAGGTAAGCTAACAAAGATAACAACGACACCTCAAGCCCCCTTCCCCACGGGAAGGGGGTTGGGGGATGGGTAGATATAGGTCTATTAGACATTTTGGGTGATGGATAGAACTGTTTGAGTGATGCTTTTATGTTTTGGTATGCGACAAATAGTGCCTGGCGGTTTTGTTTAAAAGACCGCCCAAAAGGCGTTCTACTGGGTCTTTTTAACAAAACTGACAGGTGGTAAATTAGCCTACAAGAACATAAAAGAAGAACTTAATATTTTAGGTCATTACTGATGAACTTCGTAATTACTTGGTCGACATTTCATTACAAGGGTTTCATCACCCTATTTGTCTACTAGCCCTAGATATAGGGGTCGCTAGACTCCCTTATTCTCCACA
>JAGABI010000032.1 GCA_017614715.1 Bacteroidales bacterium
CAGTCACAATTGCCAAACAGGGCGCTTATCGTGGACACCAACCACTCCAATTCCGGCAAACAGTTTGAGCAGCAGGTCCGCATCGCAAAGGAGGTGCTCCACTCTGCTCGTCACTCTGCCGATATCGGAGCGCTTCTGAAAGGGCTTATGATCGAATCTTATCTTGAAGACGGCTGCCAGAGCGGCGACGGCGGCGTATACGGCAAATCCATCACCGACCCCTGCCTGGGCTGGGAAAAGACAGAAAGGCTGGTTTACGAGCTCGCAGAGATGCGATAAAACAGATCAGATTAAGCGTACAACTTCCCTACAATCCAAAGCATCAGCCTGGTGGGAAGGAGACGCACAAGCAGATTAATGGCCTTGTAATCGATGCGGGGTGTAACGGAGGGAGCCATCCGTTTGCGGCCAAGCTGTTTTACAATAGCGCCTGCTATCTTGCTGGCCGGCATGCCGTTCTGCTCGTCGTGTTCCATACGCCCCACTGAACGCTTGAGAGTATCGTAATAAACACTTGAGGTATAGGAAGATTCCGCTGTGAGTTTGCGGGCGGCAGTAAAGCCGGTCTTGGTATCGCCAGGGAGGATGCTGCAGCACTGGATGCCAAACCCTTTAACCTCCAGCGAAAGTGCTTTGGTATATATCAGCACGGCCGCCTTGGCGCTGCTGTAAAAGGTCTGATAAGGGATCGGCACGTTAGCCGCCACGCTGCTGATGGTGATAATGCGGCCAAAGTTCTGCGCCCGCATAGAAGGAAGGACTTCGCGTATAACACGGTGCGCCCCAAAGAAGCAGGTCTCAAACTGATATTTTGCCTCATCTACGGTCGTCTGCTCCACCGCACCGGCAATTCCGTTCCCGGCATTGCACACAACGGCATCGATATGCCCCTCTTTTGAGAGGATGGAAGCCACAACCTCCGATACGCTTGACTGGCTGTTGACGTCGAGCACTACGGGAACCAGATTCCCGCGGCCTGCACAGTCTTCTGGAAGTGTGCCGCGACGCGACCCGGCGTACACCTTATAACCGGCGTCAGCAAGCATCCGCGCCGTTACCGCGCCGATGCCGGAGGACCCTCCGGTAAGAAGCACCACCGATACCGAACGGCTCATCTTAGATTATTTCGTATTTCTTGAATACCTTCTCAATCTTCTCAAGGGCATACTCAACCTGCTCCTGTGTATGGGTCGCCATCAAGGAGAAGCGGATGAGGGTATCCTCAGAAGGAACTGCGGGAGAAACCACGGGGTTGACAAACAGACCCTCCTGGAACAAATCCCTGGTTACGCAGAAAGTCTTTTCGTTGTCGCGGATATAGAGCGGGATTATAGGAGTCGATGTGTTGCCAATCTCACATCCCATATTGCGGAAGCCTTCAATTGCAAAGCGGGTGATATCCCAGAGGTGTGCAATACGCTCAGGCTCATTCTCCATAATATCCAGGCTGGCATTCACTGCACCTATGGCAGCAGGGGTAGCGCTGGCGCTGAATATGTAAGAGCGGGCCGTATGGCGGATATAATTTGCAGTAATCTTGTCCGTAGCGATGAAACCTCCCAGAGCCGCAAAGCTCTTGCTGAAGGTGGCCATGATCAGGTCGATGTCTTTTGTGACGCCCTGCGCCCAGCAAACGCCCTGGCCCTGGGGACCGAAGACACCCATACCGTGAGCCTCATCCACCATTATGGCGGCGCGATATTTCTCTGCAAGGGCAACGATCTCACGCAACGGGGCGACATCTCCCTCCATGGAGAAAACACCGTCAACCACAATCAGTTTTATGGAGTCACTCTCGCACTTGCGCAATTTGGACTCAAGTGAAGACATGTCGTTGTGGCGGAACTTGAGATAGTTTGCAGGAGAGAGTCGGCGGCCTTCAATTATGGATGCATGGTCGCGCTCGTCCAGCAGGATATAGTCATGCCTGTCGCAGAGGCAGGAAACCACACCGAGATTAACCTGGAAACCGGTGGAGAAGATTATTGCATCTTCCTTGCCCACAAATTTGGCAAGACGTGCCTCAGTTTTCTCATGAATATCAAGAGAGCCGTTCAGAAAACGTGACCCGGCACATCCGGTGCCATATTTCTTCACAGCCTCAATAGCAGCCTCTTTTACCCTCGGATCGTTTGTAAGGCCCAGATAGCTGTTTGAGCCAAACATAAGAACCTTCTTCCCGTCGATATACACTTCATCTCCCTGCTCACTGCAAATAGCACGATGGTACGGATAAATACCCATTTCCTTGAGCTGCTGAGGAAGAGTAAAATGCGATAATTTTTCCTGTAATAACTTCATATAATGATGTTTTCACATGTGCACCCCGCGTTTTGCGCGATGTTACAAACTGCAAATGTATGAAAAATTATCAGAAATATCAACCACGGTCACCCGAGCCACGCGAGAAGGCGTCAAGCACCTCTTCTGTGAGGCCGGTGGCGGAAAAGCCGCCGTCGTGATAGAGATTCTGCATCGTAACCTTGCGGGTAAGGTCGCTGAAGAGTGTCACGATGTAATCTGCGCAATCCACGGCAGAAGCATTTCCCAAAGGGGAGAAACGGTCGGCATAGCGGTACATTTCAGACATTCCGGTCACACCTTCTCCAGCCGTGGTCAGGGTCGGCGATTGCGACACAGTATTCACCCGGACACCGCACTTGCGGGCGAATTTGAGGCCGAAACCACGCGCCACCGACTCCAGCATCGCTTTGGCGTCTGCCATATCGCCATAGCCGGGGAAAGCCCTTTCACCGGCTATATAGGTAAGGGCGACAATGGATCCGCCCTGCGCCATCGCATCCCTGTTATAAAGCACATTCATAACCTTATGGAAGGAGATTGCAGAGATATCCAGCGTCTTCTGGAAAAAGGCATAATTGGTATCTTCATAAGGGATATTCTTGCGGATATTGGGGGACATCCCTATGCTGTGAAGCACAAAATCTATTTGTCCGCCAAAATACGCCGTCGATTCATCCACCAGGGCGGCAAGATCATCCATATTGGTGGCGTCTGCCGCAACCACCTTTGCAGAGCACTCCTGAGCCAGCGACTGTATCTGCCCCAGGCGGAGCGATACGGGGGTATTTGTCAAGACTAGCGAGGCACCCTCTTCATGGGCACGCTGCGCCACCTTCCATGCTATGGAGCGCTCATTCAGCGCACCGAATATTATCCCCTTTTTCCCTTTAAGCAAATCGTACATGACTTTATTTCCAGGTTTCCTTGTCAATCAACATGAAGGTCAGTTTGCCGCGGCTGCACATCTCACCCTCTACGGTGGCAATGGCATCTACCAGGAAGATGTTCCCGTGGCGGGAGATCATCCTGGCCTTTACGGACACAGTATCACCGGGCACCACCATCCTCTTGAAGCGGACGCCGTCGATTCCGGCATAGAGCGGTATGGAGCGGCTCATAAGATCTGCCATTATCAGTGCCGACCCCTGAGCCATAATCTCGCAAAGTATCACCCCGGGGACGACCGGCTTACCCGGAAAATGTCCCTGAAGGAAAAACTCGTCTCCGCGCACCTTATAGCTGGAAAGCACCTCCTCACCCACCTTCTCAGACTCATCCAGCAACAGCATCGGCTCGCGGTGCGGCAATATTTTCTTCAACTCTTCACGATTCATATCTATCGTATTTTAACATTGCAAAAATATCAAGAATATTTAAATTTGTAATCAAGTTAAAAATCACAACAATGCAACTTGAAGGAAGAAGAAAAAGCTCTAATGTAGAGGACAGGCGCAGTAACGGCGCACTGGTAGGCGGAGGCCTCGGTCTCGGCGGTATTATTATTGTCGGCCTGATCTTGCTGCTCACCGGACAGGATCCGACCCAGGTATTAAGCTATGTAGATGACGGCACCACCCAGACCGGCGAATATGTAGAGACCGAACAGGACCGCGAACTGTTTGACTTTGCATCCACCATTCTGGCGGGCACAGAAGATGTATGGTCTGAAATATTCAGACAAAACGGTCTTACCTATACCCCCCCAAAACTGGTGATCTTCAACGGAAGTGTACAGTCCGCCTGCGGCGGAGCGACCTCCCAGTCAGGTCCCTTCTACTGCAGCGCAGACCAGTCGGTTTACCTGGACCTGTCGTTCTTTAAATCCATGAAACAGCAACTGGGCGCCGACGGTGATTTTGCATGGGCCTATGTAATTGCCCATGAAGTGGGTCACCACGTGCAATATCTGCTCGGAACATTGGACCAGGTTAACCAGAAGCGGCAGCGCGTCAGCGAGAAGGAGGCCAACCAGCTCACCGTCCGCCTTGAACTTCAGGCCGATTTCTATGCCGGCATCTGGGCATATCACGACAACAAGAACTTCAAATCGCTTGAAGCCGGCGACCTGGAAGAGGGCCTGAACTGCGCATCAAAGATTGGCGACGACTATCTCCAGAAGAAGTCCTATGGCCGCACAGTCCCGGATTCCTTCACACACGGCACGTCAGAACAGCGCTCCCGCTGGCTCAGGAAGGGGTTCACCACCGGCAATCCCGCCCTTGGGGACACATTCTCACCCAAGTATTCAGAGCTTTAACAGATTAAAACATAAAGTAAAAAGGCAGCCTTCCGGTTGCCTTTTTACATTTGCGCATACGGACGCGAGCCTGAAGCAGGCTCCGTCCCCTTAAAGTGACATATCCTCTACTTCGGCGTCAGCTGCGTTCTTCTTGACGGACTCGATGCCCTTCTCCATAGCTGCTGCGCTTGAGTACATCTCGCTGGTGCCGATAACCTGGCCATTGGAAGCCTTGAGGTTGAAATAAGGCTGGCCGTTCTTTGCCACCAGACGCTCGAAACGCTCCTCGATGGGACCGTTTTTCTTAACAGACTCAACACCTTCAAGGCAGGATTTCTTTGACTTGTAACCCTGGCTTGCAAGAATTACGCGGCCGTTGGCAGCCTTGAGAACAAACTGAGGATCGCCGTTTTTGCGAAGTGTGATAACGAATTTACCCATATTTATTGTTTTTTAAAAATGTCGTGTACTACAAAATTAAAAAACAATTATTTAATTAACAACAAGACAGAAGTCCAAATCTTTAGATAGTTTTTCCCTGTCCAGATTCTGGCCAATGAAAACTATCTTCTGCATACGGTCACCCACATTCGGGTCCCAGTCGTGCATAAAATTCGGGTCCTGGGCGGCGATACGCTCCAGGTCTTCCTGCGGTGCGGTAGCATACCAGTATCCGGCCTCGGAGAGCTTTTTCTGTTTTCCGGCACTTTCAAACAGATATGACATATCATTATCGTCCTTAAACCAGCAGATACCCTTGGCGCGGATAATGTTTGAGGTAAAGTTGCGGGCGATAAAATAATCGAACCGGTTCATATCGAACGGGAAACGGCGGTAATATACAAATGTGCCTATGTTATATTCGTCGCTCTCACCCTCATCCTCGTTTTCAATCTCGTCGCCACCTTCAAGTTCGCGCACCCAGGCGGGTGATGTAGCGGCCTTTTCAAAATCAAACGAGCGGGTAAACAGCAGTTTGTCC
>JAGABI010000033.1 GCA_017614715.1 Bacteroidales bacterium
ACCTGACTGCCAACGGCAAGAAGGAGGTCTCTTTGAACCTTACCCCAGATGTAAAATTGAGCGGCATCGAGCCCATGCCCATCGATATTTACTCCGCAATCGCCGATTTGACCGCAGGCGACCTACGGCTCCACCTACTACACCATCGACGTTCCCCAGACGGATAATTGATTGTTTTTTGCACTTAATCCCTATCTTTGCATATCAACTAAATATATATGAAAAAGACCTTTATTTCGCTGATTGCAATTGCTGCCGTGGTTCTGGGAGCTTGCAACAAGACTACACCCACAAGAGTATCTGTAAAAGATTTCGGGGCGGTTCCGGATGATGGAATTAACGATGCGGAGGCGCTGCGCAAGGCGGCGGAGTACTGCCGCAATCATGCCGGCACGACGCTGGTTTTCCCGAAAGGCGTTTATGATTTCTCCGACCCGGAGGCGGCAAAGATAGAGCGCGAGGCGATTGACGGGACCTACGGTTACGGCCTGCAGGTGCAACGCTACCTTTTCATCCCCACAAAGCCTTACGTTACGGGGCTGGACTTTACCGGAGCGAAGGACCTTACGATAGAGGCGTACGGCGCCAAACTGATGGTGGAGGGATGGATGGAACTGCTGGCGTTTATCCGCTGCAAGAATGTCACCGTGAAGGGCTTGCAGGTGGACTACAAGCGCCACAACAACATCGAGGCTGTTATCACCAACATCACAGGTGATATGATTGAGGCGGAATTCGACCCCGAGTACTACAAATACAGCGACAAGGTGCTGCAGGGCCGCACCGAATTCTTTGACCCGGTTGCCGGGCAGTTCTTTGACTGTGACGGCGGCCTGGCCGGCAGCCCCGAACCGGGTAAAGCGCTGTTCAAATACACCAAGAACAACGCAAAGGTCGGCGACATACTGATTATCCGCCACGGCGGCCACTACCGCCCCTGCTATATGCTGCGGGAGAGCGAGAATGTCACCCTCAAGGATATCATTATCTATAGTTTCCCCGGCATGGGCGTCGTGGGCCACGAAACCACCGACATCCTGCTGGACCACATCCAGATAGTCCCCTACCCCGGACGCTACACCAGCACCACCACAGATGCGACCCACTTCACCTCCTGCCGCGGCAATATCACCATCCAGAACTGTATGTTCCGCGGCTGTCTGGACGATTGCACCAATATCCACAATTACTATTGGTATCCTTATGCTCAGGAAGATCCAAATAAGGTGGAAATCCGCGTAGAGAAGGCCGACCTGCACGCGCAGTCGCTGGACTATCCGCACAAGGGTGACACACTCCATCTGATTCACCGCCGCACGCTGGAGCATTTTGAGAAGTTTGTGGTAAGTGCTGTGGACACTTCCTGGACGGACTGGAAAGTGGTTGTAACTCTCGACCACCCCATCACTCCGGCGCAGTGCGACAGCTGCTTCCTCTACAACAACACCTTCACCTACGCCAACATCGTGAACAACACCGTGATATCCAAATCCGGCCGCGCATTCTATGTAAAGGTTCCTCGCGCATACGTGGGCTACAACAAGATTTTCAGGACATCAATGTCTGCCCTGAAGTTGGGCGGCGAACTCTGGTGGCACGAGGCGGGCCCGATACGCGACATGGTGGTGGAACATAACTATATCTCTGAGTGCAACTACCTGTACAAGTTCCTCCCCTTCCCCGACTGGGACGGTTCTGCAATCTATGTGACATCTGATGTAGAGGAGCACGGCCCGTATGTCAATTCCGGCCTGGTTGTCCGCAACAACGTTTTTGCCGACAACTACGGTAAGACTATCGTGCTCAACGACTGCGAGAACTGCCAGTTCTACGACAATGTCTGCCCTGACTTTGGCATCACCCAGATCCATTGCAGCAACATCAGTGTAGACGGCAAAGTATTAGAAGCTGAATAATACATCAATGAAGCATCTACGTTACGCCATTTTTGTATTAACCCTGGTCCTGCTGGCGTTCCCCGCCCTGGCAAAGGATATCAACGTGAAATCATTGGGAGCCAAGGCCGACGGCAAGACCATGGCCACCAAAGTCATCCAGAAAGCCATCGACGAAGTGTCGGCGGCCGGCGGCGGCCGGGTAACCCTTTCTGGCGGCACATTCCTTTCCGGCCCCATCGAGCTTAAGAGTGGCGTGGACCTGCACATCGATGCTGACGCCGTGCTGCTTGCATCACCGGACATCAAGGATTTTCCCAATCGTACCGATGCCAGGCATTACGACACTGAAGCCCTGCCCCGACGCCGCAACGCAGCCTTCATCTATGCCGACGAGGCGGAGAACATAGCCATCACCGGCCGTGGCAAGATTGACTGCAACGGACTTTATCACATCTGCCCCATTCCGGACGACGAGTACCATGGAGGATGGCCTTTCAAGCGTATCCACCCGACAGAGCAGACCCTCCCCAGGGTAGTCTTCTTTGCCGGTTGCAAGTTTGTCACAGTGACCGACGTGACAATGGAGGGCCAGCCTGCCGGATGGAGCTACTGGGTTCACGACTGCGATTTTGTCCATTTTGACCGGTGCAAGATCCTCTCGGACATGCGCTTTCCCAACAACGACGGCATTCATATAAATTGTTCACGGGATGTGACTGTATCCAACTGTATCATCGAGGCGGGCGACGATGCTGTCATAGTCCGCGCAAACAGCCGCTCCCTGAAACAGAGCACACCTTGCGAAAGGGTCGTAGTAACTAATTGCACCCTCAAGTCTTGGGCTTATGCAATCCGCCTGGGATGGGCAAATGACGGCCATATCCGCAACTGTATCTTCTCCAACCTTGTTATTACCCACAGCTGGCTCGGCATAGGAATGGACTTCCCTAATCCCGGATACAACAATGACTATGGCATGGAATCATCGCTGATAGAGGACATCATCTTCTCCAATATCATTATGGACAACATATACGAGTGTCCCCTCCACATGTACGTTTATCCAGACGAGGCGGTCAAGTTTGAGGGGATCCGCAACATCTACTTCACCGATGTCCACGCCCGCTCTCTTTGTGGCATAGAGGTATTCTCCCCCGAAGACCATCCGTACGAGAACCTGGTATTCACCAACTGCACTTTCACAAAAGTGGCGCCGGAAGAATTCCCGATGTCAGAAGAGACTATCCGCCGCCGCGATGCAGTCGGAGAAGGAATGACCCGCGGCTCCACCATCGTCGGCGTCAAAGGTCTCATTCTTAACAATACACATTTTATTGAATAGCCGTGGCAGAATAACATCTGATATTCAAATAACTGATAATCAGGGGAGATACTGCCACGGGGGAGGTAACTCTACCGGCTGCCGCCGCCAAAGCCGCCTCCGGAGAAGCCTCCGCCACCACCAATGGAAGAGAATCCGCCACCACCACCGCCACGTACGCTGCTGAGTTTGGCGGCGGCGTTGTTATATGCACCGGTGGCGATATTGCGGTTCATGTATATCAGGCGGGAGAGATATACAGGATCCATATCGATGCTCTGGGCGTAACGCTCAAAGTCTGCCGGGAACAGCTTCTTCAACTGCTTGGCCACTTCGTCTGCAATGCCAAACAGTTGTGCAAACACCAGATAGTCTTTCCATAGTGCCACTTCAGGCACCTCACGCTCATTGTTAAGGGTGAAATCCTTCAAGAAGTTCTTGAACTGGATAACCTGCTGTGCCTTTTCATACCCCGCCTCGGTGCTGCGGCCGCGGTTGTCCAGGCGCCCCTTCTCAAGAAGATAGTTCTTTCCGCTCTCCAGTGCCTTTGCAGGCCAGTCCAAAAACCGCTCGTACTTTCTCTTTGACCATTTTTCAAACTCACCGTTCTCCAGTATCTGATTGTCGCCGGCAGCCTCCATCACCATCTGGAACAACTCTCCCTCGCTGGGGTCGTAGAACAGCGATGCGGGGTCAAGCCTGAGGTTGATACGCTTGGGATGTTTTTCATCCTTCTCAGGTACCGCCTTCTTTTCAAGTACCCACTTGAGGAACAGCGCCCCGATGAGGTCTTTGTTAAACTTATGCTGCTGGAATATGTCTCCCTTGTCAAGGATATAATAAGATGCAAACAGGTTGCCTTCCTGCGGCGGTTCGCGCCACCATCCGGTGACTTTGTTCACACCGTATATCTTTTTAGAAAGGGTACGACCGGTTGCATAGGCCCATATAAACCATATCAATATAGCAAATCCAAACAGGATAAAGGGAAGCATCACCAGAAGTAACTTTTTAAAATCTGCATCGTCATCATCTGTATAATCGCTCCCCTTGAATGCTTTGTTTTGCAGTTTCTCAAACGATTTGTCATTTGCAACCACAGGCTGCAGCATATCTTTGTCAAAGCGCGCCATTATTATGATCTTGCGTGACTTTGACATACTCTCTGATGTCGTGCAAATGATTTTGCCATCCTGCAACTCAATATTGCCCTTGAAGCCAAATGCCCACACCTTGACATTATCGCTTGTCCACTCTTCACCGTCGGTGGCGTTCTCGATTGTGACGCGTGCGTTCTGGATATTGCCGATATCGGGATTGACAAACATAAAGTTGAATCCGTCGTAATCGTCGTAACCCTGTACAAGATTTGTAGCGTCAAATTCTGTGGTCCAGACATGACGGCCCATAGAGCCCTGCCCCCAGCAAAGTTCCACCCCATCCTTCTTCTCCACTATACCGCACCGCCCGGCTTTCTCCTGCAGCGAGCGCTTCACCTTCCAACCGTTACCTTCGCTGATATACTGACGGCCATTCTCACTAACCTGCAGGTTAGAGATTGACATCTTGCCCAAATTGCCAACCGGAATATAGAATTCAGTACCGGAAGAGACGGTCGCATCCCACACTTGCGTGAAATGGGCGGAGCCGTCGTCAAACACCTTGACGGTAATATCCAAATTTGAGATCTCCTGTGCCCCAGCTGCAAATCCTGCGGCCAGGACACAGATCAGAAGTATCAATATCTTTTTCATAGCGATAAATGTATCATACAAATGTATAAAGAATTAGGGCATTTACGTACATTTGAGCCCGCAAAAAGAAAAATATGATGACAAGGCTGATAGTATTTGACTTTGACGGAACGCTGGGCGACACCAAGGCGAACATTGTGATGACCATGCAGGAGACTATGAGGCGGATGGGATACAGTGTACCGGACGAGGCAACCATTGCATCTACAATCGGGCTTCCGTTGGAAACCGGTTTTGAGATTATGGCACCCGGGATAGGCCCCGAGCGTTGTCGTGAGTGTGCGGCCCTCTACAGGATTGTGTTTGACGAATACAAAGCCGTGCTCAATCCGCAACCGTTCCCGGGAGTGCGTGAGACGCTGTCAAAAATCAGTGAGATGGGCATCGAGATGAGTGTGGCATCGTCACGGCTCTCTGTCTCGCTGAATGCTTTCGTAAACGATATGGGATTGGGGAAATACATCAGTTTTGTACTTGGCGTCGATTTCCAGACCCGTCCCAAGCCAAACCCCGACCCGGTACTGCAGTGTATGGAGCATTTCGGCGTGACAGCAGATAAAACGCTCGTGGTTGGCGATATGGCTGTCGATATTCTGATGGGGCGCAACGCCGGAGCCAGCACCTGCGGCGTCACCTGGGGTAACGGTTCGCGCGAACAGCTCACCGCTTCCGGCGCAGACTATATTATCGATCAGATGACAGATCTTATTTCTGACGTTCTTCGCTAAGGGCAGAAGCCTCGCATAAAAGCCTTGCTCCCTGACGCGTCGCCCGCTTCGCTCGCGCCCGGAATGCGCTCGCTCCCGCGACCTAGCTAACGCCGGTCGCAAGTTCTTTTATGCTTCGGACAATTTCTGCCCTTAGCGGCTACGCTTGATGTGCAGGTCTTAACAGGTCCAATACGACTTTTACGGGGTTGAAGGTCTCTACGGGAACCTCTACGAACAGCGTATTCCAATCGCTCATGGCGCCGTTCCAGAGCCCGGGCATCTCCAGCGCCTTGAGTTCGCGCCCCTGATAACTCTTGCTGCTCATAAAGCCTGCATCAGGATCCACGCACTTCAGAAGGTCAAACTTTTTGCCCTTATAATCGCGGAGCAGGCACACCAGATCCACCGGATTGAAATGGGTTGCCCCGGCCATCGCCGCCATAGCTGCGGGATCGTCCTTGGGTATCTGCACGCTCTCCAGTATCTGCAGTGAGGTGCTGCCATCCTTACCCACAATAACATACGGACCGCCTCCCGGCTCACCCTCGTTGCGAACCATACCGCAAACGCGTACAGGCCTGTCCAGCTTTGCACGAAGTGCAGCCACACGTGCCCCAAAAGATGCAGTAGCGGGCATGGTCACGCACAATTCCTTGTCCAGGAACGCCTCGATTTCTGCACACAACTCTTCGCTGGGAGTATCGAGGGCCCTCAGATAGGAGAAGATGCGGTCGCGCAGTTTGAGCGCCTCCCCCATAAGCACCCGCTTGTAGAGCGATGTCACAGGGAGCAGCTTCTCATGTGCGACATTATCGATATTCTTGATGGAAACAAGTTCCGCGTCCACCTTATCCAGATTGTAAATCAGCGCACCGTGACCGGCAGGACGGAAAAGCAACTCCCCTTCTGCAGTGCGGAAAGGCTCATTGGCCATATCCACGGCAATCGTGTCAGTGGCTTTGTCCTGATAGGTAAAGGTGATGTCATATTTCACTCCGTAACGCGCCTCAAACTTCTCCTTAACCTCCGCAAGGGCAGCTTCAAACAGCGACTGATGCTCGGGGGAGATTGTGAACACGAGGCGGCATACACCGTCCGCGTCGCGCATATAATCGGCAGCCTCCACAAGATGCTCCGCCATGGCGGTGCGGACCTCGTCAGCGTAACGGTGGAACTTGAGCACACCTTTGGGCTTTGAGCCGTAACCTAGCCCCTCTTCTCCCAAAAGCTTTGAGAGAGTATCCTTGCGGTATGCGGCGGAATCCACCGGGGTGGCAAACATAGCCGGGGTGTAGAATGCAAACTCTTCTATATGGGCTGCGAGCCTTGCTCCGGGAGCATCGGCGGGGAGATCTTCACCCGAGCGCAGTTTGTCAAGGCCTGCGAACATATCCTTGAACATACGCGACGCAGCCCCCGAAGCAGGCACAAATTTGCATTTGCCGCTGACGCTTGCACTCTGGTAATAATCTGCAGCGGCGGCAGCTTCTGCCTCCGAGAGAACGCGGATTCCGAGCCCCGGGACTGCCGCTGATGCAATCTTCATTGCCGGGAAACCTTTCTTGAAACGTTCAATCTGTTCCCCTATCTGCGACAGAGAAGCGCCACGCGACTCTATCTGGCGTATGTCATCTTTAGAGAACATGATACTTAGGCTTCACCAAGCGGAGCGATTGTCATCCCCTGCTTGCGTAATTTAATTTCTCCATTCTCCGATTCATACTTGGAGATATTGTCGTGCAATGCCATGAGCAGGCGCTTTGCATGCTCCGGAGTCATCACAATGCGGCTGGCAACCTTGGGTTTGGGAATGCCAGGCATCATCTGCACAAAATCCACAATAAATTCACTCTGGGAGTGTGTGATAACAGCAAGATTAGAGTAGATACCCCCGGCCATCTCCGGAGTCAGCTCTATGTTTATCTGCTTATTGTTCTGGTTATTGTCCATAAAAAAGGAGTTTATCTGGTTATTATTTTGCAAATGCTACGCTGCGCACCTCGCGGATCACGGTAACTTTCACCTGACCGGGATAAGTCATCTCGTCCTGGATCTTGCGCGCCACCTCGTTGGAGATCTCGTCGCACTCGGCATCGCTCACCTGGTCGGCACCCACTATAACGCGGAGCTCGCGGCCGGCCTGGATTGCATAAGCCTTAACCACACCAGAGTGGGAAGCGGCAATGTTCTCCATGTCCTTGAGACGCTTGATATAAGACTCTATCACCTCGCGGCGGGCACCGGGACGGGAACCAGAAATGGCATCGGCAACGAGCACGATCGGGGCGATGAGGGTCTGCATCTCAATCTCCTCGTGGTGAGCTCCGATGGCGTTGCAAATCTCAGGCTTCTCCTTGCACTTCTCAGCAATCTGCATACCGACAATTGCGTGCGGCAACTCGTACTCCTCTTCTGCCACCTTACCGATATCGTGCAGCAGGCCGGCTCGCTTGGCAACCTTAGGATTGAGGCCGAGTTCTGCGGCAAGGATAGCAGAGATGTTTGCCACCTCACGCGAGTGCTGCAACAGGTTCTGGCCATAGGAAGAGCGGTATTTCATACGACCCACCATCTTGACCAGCTGCGAATTGAGGCCGTGTATGCCAAGGTCGATGCAGGTGCGCTTGCCAATCTCCATGATCTCCTCGTCCAGTTGCTTGCTCACCTTTGCCACAACCTCCTCTATGCGTGCCGGATGGATTCTGCCGTCGGCGACCAGCTGATGGAGCGCCAGGCGCGCCACTTCGCGGCGGACGGGGTCGAACGCAGAGATAAGGATAGCCTCGGGAGTATCGTCCACAACAATCTCCACACCGATTGCAGCCTCCAGAGCACGGATATTACGCCCTTCGCGGCCGATTATGCGCCCCTTTATCTCATCGTTCTCGATATTGAACACGGTAACTGCGTTCTCGATTGCAACTTCCGGAGCCGTACGCTGGATGGTATTGATAACTATCCGTTTGGCCTCTTTGCTTGCGGTGAGACGGGCCTCGTCCATGACGTCGTTGATATAAGACATCGCCTGGGTCTTGGCCTCGGCTTTCATGCTCTCTACCAACTGTTCCTTGGCATCTTCTGCAGTCATGCCGGCCACCTCTTCAAGCTTGTGGATGGCCTCTTCCCGCATGGAGTCATATTCCTCTTTCTTCTTGTTGAGGATTTCCAGCTGACGCTGGAGATTCTCCTTAATCTGGTCATTCTCCTTGAGTTTGCGGTCCAGATCGTTCTTCTGCTGACCTATCTGGCTCTCTTTCTGACGGATGCGATTCTCTATCTGCTGTATCTGGGCGTTCTTCTCGTTGATTGCGGCCTCATGCTCGCTCTTGAGCTGGAGGAACTTCTCCTTGGCCTGGAAAATCTTCTCTTTCTTTATGTTTTCGCCCTCAAGCTCTGCATTGCGGATTATCTCATCCCCTTTCTTCTTAAGGATTATCCTCTTTACGAAAATGTACAGCAGGATACCTGCCGCTGCGGCCAGAATGGCCGTTATAACATATGTGATCATTGTATAGTTATTGTTAGTTGTATAGCCTTATCCAATAACTTACAACAGGCTCCGCACAGGATTATATAAAAAAGGCCGCTAGTTACTGTAAGTCCAAAAATCTTGCAAGGTAAGATTTAAGTCCGGTGGTTTATGCCGCAAACTTCCTCCGTCCCATAAATGGAATCCCCCAAAGGGTAACCTAGGCCCGTTTTTGGCAGCCGCGAACTCTTTTGGAAGTTAAAAATGTTGATTTTGGCAAAGAGTCAACTAACGGCCACTGTTTATGTATTCTTCCAAACGCTTGTCAAGGCTGGCGATTCCCTCTGTCAGATCCTTGGCGTCGTCTTTAGCTTCTAGCGATATATACTGCATCACGAACTCCATCAGCACAATGCTCAGAATGTCCTGCATATCCTTTGTAGCATACTTGGAGGCATAGAAAGATACCTTCTCTTCAATTTTTTTCACCGCAGCACGCACCCGCTCCTCATTATCTGGCTGGATGTGAAAGGTGAACTTGCGCCCGCCTATGGTAACCGTTATTTTCTGCTTCTCGTCCATGGTATGCTATTAACCTAACATTGCTATACACTCATCTATCTCCTTAATCACTGCATTCAATCTGCGCTTTGCTCCTGCACTGTCCCCTGGTGATGCCGTAAATGCGCCCGCCAACTGTAAGTTATGTAATTTATCCTCTAATGTATTTACTTTTTGTTCTAAAACTGATTGTTTCTCTTTATACTGCGCAATCTGGGTGCGATACGATTCAGCCTCCTCACTAAGCGAAGCGTTGCGGGAGCGCTCTGCCTCGTACATAGAGATTAGCTTTTCCACCTTTGCCGATAGAGCCGAAATCATATCCTCTGCCATATTGCCATCGTTTTAATTAACCGACTCACAAAAATACAAATTATCCTGCAAATATCAAATCACTCTTTAACAATGCCCTTGCGGCAGCGGCCGTCTGCATAAACAGTGAGAGGCCGGTCAAAACGCACCACGCGGAACCATTCTCCGTCGTACTCTGCACTCATGGCATCCAGCCTCTTCTCGTCAAAAATACCATCCCCTTCCGAGGGGTTGATGGAGAAGTAACCCACGCCAAGCGAGGTCACGTTCTGGAAGAAATGGGTACCCTGGCTGCTCTCTATGTTAAAGTTCTTGAGCGCCATCTCCACTATGACCTTTGCCTGCGATATATGCCCCCATTTGACCGGGACGCCAAGGTTGGGGTCGGACGAACCCCACCGGCCAGTCCCCACAAGGACATACTCATGCCCCTGCTCCTTCATCATTGCGTTCAACTTGTACAACTCATCCGCAATCTCGTTGGTCTTGAGGGAAGAGAACTTGTCAAACTTCATGTAAATCAGGTGCTGCAGCCCCTTTATCTCACCTACACCTAGAGCACACTCAGAGTAGATGATTGCATCGTCGGTAGAGATTGTGTCCCAATCCACCTTGGCCTCGTCCAGGCCGTTGATGATGGGGCGGATCTGCAGGAAGTTGAACACGCGGGGGGCGCCCGGCTCAACGTCCATATTCACGGCAAACTCTATCTCCACGGGGCAGCGGAGCTCCTCCTCTCCTATCCGGAGAAGGTCCCGGATAATCTCGGCCAGGGGGAATGAGTTGTATTTGAGGATACTGTTGAAGGTAATAACCTTGAACGACTGGTTGAAAGTAGGCCCCTCGCTGATACGGTTGTTTGCATAGTCGTAGTTTGAGCAGACATACTTTGCGTTGCGGAAGCCACCAATCTTGCTCACAGGCAGCCTCTCTATGTTAACCGCCTCATCCACAGACGGGAGGAATTTGCCCGGGTCCAGATTGAGCGCCAGCACCTCGGTCTGGGCGTCGCTTATGGTAAGCTCCACGGTGGATGTCTGGAGGGCTTTATCCGGGTATGCGGGAGAGAAACGCAAGGTCTTGCCCCCGTCCACCACCTCCTTGCCGAGGCCCATCACTACGTTGCATACGCCGTCTTCTGACTTCTCATACCCGATGGGATAGAGATTGCGGGAGCGTGCCACGCCGGACAAGGTTGGGAAATAGAGACCGTCCTGCTCGGTACCGCACACCTCCTGCACCAGAACCGCCATACGCTCTTCGCTGAGCACGTTCTGGGAGGTCTGGATATAAGCCTTTGAGGATGCAAAATAGACCGAAGCATATACGCTCTTGATGCCCCGGATAAGCATTCTGAGCATCTGCCCGTCATCCTCGCAACGGGGTATCATGTACGTTGAATAAACACCCGCAAACGGCTGGTAATTTGAATCTTCCAGCTTGGAAGATGATCTTATTGCCAGCGGCCTTCGACAGGTGGAGACAAACTTCTTGAGTTTTCGGTGCAGCGACTGCGGAATCGTAGAATTCAGGAACTCGCTGAGGAGGAAGTCGTCGGTAGTATCCTTTGCAATTATGTACTGCAGGCCGTTGGAGTTTATGAACTCCTCAAAATAGTCCGTAGCGATAACGATGCTGCGCGGGATTGTGATGCGCACGTCGGGATATTTCTTGTACTGTTCATGCTTGGCGATAATGCCGTTCATGAAGGCCAGGCCGCGCGCCTTGCCGCCTATGCTGCCGTTGCCGATCTTTGCAAACGCCACGGCATCGCTGTAGGTATTCTCGTCAAAATTGGCCACAATACCCTGCCCCAGGAGGGTACGGTACTCCTTGAGCAGACGCACTATCGCGCGACGGTGCTCCTCGGTAGAGGAGAACTGGCTGCTGTTCATGCTGCGCAGCACCTTGGCAATCGGGAAGAGACCCCGGGCGTAGAGCCATTTGGAGAGGTGCATCTGGCTGAGATGGTGCTCCAGAACATCGTCCGGGACCGTTTCAATCAGTTTCTGCATCTGGTAGAGGTCATGCGCCCGGCCTAGTTCCATCCCCGATTCGGGGTCGGCGAAAATAAAGTCTCCGAATCCGAACTCGGAATGTATGACATCATGTATGTTCTCCAGCAGGTTCTTGCTGCTCTTGGGGATAAAGCCCGCCCCCAGCGACTCCGCCAGCGCCTTGTACTCCACCTGCTGCGACTGCATGATTACAGGCATCCAGGGCGTCTGCTCCTTGACCATCTTGATGATGTCAACGCCGGCGTCGGACTTCTCAGTCTCGCTCAAGTCACCCTTGTGGATTATCATTCCCAGGTCGGTGATTACGCCCAGCAGGTTGTTTTTGTATTTCTGGTAGAGTTCCACCGCATCGGTATAGTTGGTGGCCAGCAGCACTTTGGGCCGCGACCGCTTGCGGGCAATCATCTGCTGCTCGTTATAGGCATCCTTGATGAACTCGCTGTTCTGCAACAGCAGTATGCGGTAGAGTTCCGGCAGGTAAGTGGAATAGAACCGGAACGAGTCCTCCGCCAGCAGGATTGCCTGCACCCCGCCCTCCAGGATATCGCTCTCTGCGTTAAGGGAGTCCTCCGCCAGTTTGATGATGGCGATAATAAGGTCGGCCGTACCGTGCCAGCAGAAAATATTGTCGATGGCTTCGCAGCGACGCTCCTCTATACGGCGGTAAATCTCCCTGGAGAAGCTGGTAATCAGGAACACCGGCATATCGGGGCATATCTCCTTGATTTTCTCCGCAAAGTCAAATACGGTCATCCCGCCCACGTTGTACATGGTCAGCACAAAGTCGAACTTCTCCCCTGCGGAGAGCCTCTCCAGGGCTTCAGAAGCACTGCTCACCCGGGTGATGGCCGGGGGATTGCTCATGTTCAGCTCTATATATTCGCTGTTGATCTGAGAGTCTATATGACCGTCCTCTTCAAGGGTATAACCGTCGTAACTGCTGCACACAAGAAGGATCTTGTGGATGCGGTACTTCATATAATCGTGGCGGAGATCGTCGCCAAAAGATATCTGCTCGTAATCGTTCATAGGTAATTATTACGCTCAAAAATAATGATTATTTACGTAAAATTAAACTTAGGGGTATATTTGCAGTCTAATTATCCGTATGAAAAAGATTCTAGTCATCCTGATGTTCGCAGCGTTTGCTTTCTCTGCTGCGGCACAACCCAAAGCCACTGTAAGACTGACACTTGTAGATACCCTTACCCGCGAGCCGGCCTCCTATGCCGCGGTTGTCCTTTACCCGGAGAGCGACACCACCGCGATGCACTACGCCCTGGCAGGTTTGGACGGTAAGGCCCAGTTTGAGAAGATAAGCTACGGCCAATATATCCTCAGGGCAGAGCTGATGGGCTACGAGACCCTCAAGCGCACCGTAAACGTAAACAAGTCCAATGTAAACCTTGGCACGATGGCCCTCAAGGAGGATTTCCAGATGCTGGAGGGGGCGACCATCTCTGCAGTCGGCAACGCAATCACCATAAAGCAGGATACCATAGAATACACCGCATCCTCTTTCAAAGTCAAGGACAATGCGGTGCTGATTGACCTTCTCCGCAAGCTGCCCGGAATAGAAATAGGCAGCGACGGCAGCATTACCTCCGGCGGAGAGACCATCAAAAAGATTACACTCAACGGCAAAACCTTCTTCCTGGATGATCCCAGCCTGGCCACGGAGAACATCCCGGTGAGCGTAATCGAGAAGGTTAAGGTGATTGACAAGAAATCCGAGCAGGCCCAGTTCAGCGGCATAGAGGATGACGATACAGAAAAGATAATAGACGTCAGCACATATAAAGGGATGTTCAACGGATGGTTCGGCAACCTCTCCGGAGGTATTGGCCGTGACCTGCGCAGCGCACCCGCCGACGGCAGCAAGTTTGCGCTTTCAAACGACTGGCGATACCAGGGCAACGGCATCATCGGCCGGTTCAACGAGACCGACCAGCTGGCCTTTGTAGCCAACGGAAACAATACCAACTCGCGTGGAGGATTTGGCCCGGGCGGCCCCGGTGGCGGTGGCTTTGGCGGGATGAAAGGTATCAACGACGAGTGGATGGCCGGCGTCAACTACGGCTCTACCCGCGTCAAGGACCTGGAGACCAACATCAGCGCAGAGTATGGCCAGCGCAAGAGCGACGTCCAGAGCAAGGACGAGAAGACCACCTACGTAAATGACGGCGACGACCTGCTGACATCTTCCGACAGCAAATCCAAGAACGGGTCCCAGTTTGTGGAGGTAGGCGGTGAAATCAGCTACGAACCGGAAGGCACGCGCATTTTCTTCCGTCCGAGGTTCAACCTGGAGTGGAGCACCAACGACAAGAGCAGCAGCAACACCACCGGCACCGAAGATGAGAGCGACATCTTCTCTAAACTGAACGACTCCCGTTCATTCTCTTACGGAATAACCCGGAGCAGGACCGCGGACGGTCGTTTCATGATTGGCAAACGCATTCTCAAGCCGGGCCGTACCCTCACCTTTGGCGGCCGCTACAGTTTCTCCGGCAGCCAGAGCGATGCCAAGGAGTTCTCCAGGACCGACTACATCTCCACAGGCGGCACCACCCTGATAGACCAGTATTCACATACCGACTCAAAGAATATGAGCCTGAGCGGCAGCCTGGAGTACACGGAACCACTCTCAGAGAACTGGTTCCTCAGCGCCCGTTACAACGCCAGCTACACCCACAGCAACTCCGTGAAGAACACCTACGACTGGCTCGGCGCAGAACACTCTACAGATGACACCGATTTTATCCGCGATATGGACGAAAAGGGTTATTCCGAGGATGTAAACGTATATTACAGCAGCAGCGTAGAGAACATATTCATCAACCATCAGGCCGGAGTCAGCATGCAGTTCCAGAAGGACCGCAACTATCTCCAGTTTGGCGCCACCCTGCAACCCACCTACAACGAGACCCATACCACCAAGTTCGGTGTCACCACCGATATGGGCGAGGGCGAGTGGCTGCTCAACTGGTCGCCCGAGGTCCGCGCAAGGTATAACTTCAGCCAGACCACAAACCTCCGCGCCAACTACAACGGACGCTCTTCCCAGCCCTCTACCAGCCGTATGCAACCCATCCTGGACGTATCCAACCCCACTGCTGTCACAATGGGTAATGCATACCTGCTCCCCTCTTTCACACATAACGCCCGGATATTCTTCAACACCAATAACAAATATACATTCTCCTCCCTCACTTCTGGCTTCTTCTTCAACTACGGCCTGAACAGCGTTGTTACCGCCAGCTGGTTTGACAAGGACGGTGTAAGCTACTCCATACCGGTGAATGCCAAGAAACCTTCACAGTCGTACAATACGTTCGTATCGTACAACACCCCCATCGCCCGTTCCAGCTTCTCCATCGCCTCCAACACCCGCGCGTCCCTGACAAATGCAGTGAGCTACCAGAATGTCGCCTCACGCGAGGGGCTTGATGCAACCACCTTTGATTATGACAGCTTTATGAAAGATTTCTGGGGCACCGCCCCGGATGGCAGCGTGGATTCATCCGGCAGCAAATTCTACAACGGCGAGAGCGGCTTTGGCGAGAGCAAAACCACTGCTTATACATTATCTGAGGACCTGAGCCTCCGCTACAACGGCGACAACCTCTACGCGTCGATTGGCGGCAACATCCGATATAACAATGCCGTTTACTCGCTCAATTCTGCAGCGGACAAACACACTCTCGACAACTCAATAATGGGATCCGCGGTATGGAGCCTGTGGAACAGCCTTGAGCTGAGCAGCGACGCTACCTATACATTCTACCGCGGCTACACCGCAGGTTATAACGATCCGGAATTCATCTGGAACGCCGGCGTAAGCTACAAGCTCGGTCCGGTTTCCCTCGCCGTTAACGCATACGACCTGTTGGAGCAGAGCAAGAGCATCTCCCGCACCATGAACGAGAACTATCTGCTTGACAGTTGGAGCAACCGGCTTGGCCGCTACATTATATTCAAGCTCACCTACACCTTTGGCAAGTTCAACAACGACCGCGGCGGTCGAGGCGGCTTTGGCGGCCCCGGCGGCGGACGCGGTGGATTTGGCGGTAACCGCGGAGGATTCGGCGGAGGATTCGGCGGTAATGGCGGTGGCGGCAGATTCTAGAACAGAGCGAACAGCTGTTCCGCCAGAATACCCAGATAGTTACCCACGGCGAATCCAATTATACCCACGGTAATACCCGGCACCAGCACCTTGCGATTGTTCATGGCGCTGGTCATCATCGGCACAAAAGGCGGCGAATTGATAAGCGATACGCTGGTCACTATCATCATGTCGGCCTCAATCTTGAGCAATATAGAGAGCAGGAACTGCAGCAGCAGCGAGCCGAAGATTATGCAAACAAGGAAGAGCAGAGTATAAAGCTCCTGGCCAAAATTAAGCTTCGTAACATCGGCCATCGAGGCCACAGCCATAGAGAAGATGTAAATAAGGTACAAACCTATATTATAACTGTATGTCAGCTTGCGTACGGGTTTAAGGAAAGAGGCAGCGATAGCGGCGGTGGTAAGGCCAAGTATGAATACAGGCATAAACCAACCTGCACCGAAAGAACCGGTGACAGTCTTTAGCGAAATTGCATCTCCATTAATGAGGGCCAGCACAATCCCCACAACAGCAACAATCAGCACAGAGGCGACCAGGCAGCAAATCACAGCCAATAATATCTTGAATATCTGACCTATCCCATTGCCTGACCATAGACCCTTATAGTTATTCTCCTCTATCACAGCACCCGACGTGGCACCAGACATATCATCCTGCGAAGCCGGATCGGTATGCGGCAGCACCTTGCGGAACCACTTGATACCTATGCTGAGCAGGAAAATGAAATACAGGAAGCATATCAGCATATCGTATGAGTTGAGGAGCACATACCGTTCGCTGGGGAAATTAAGAGCCTGTTTGAGCGCCGCCATATTGATGGTACCTCCGGTTTCGCACCCCACCAGCAGGCCAGCCACCTTGGGACCGTCGGCAATACGGCTGCCAAAAATAACATAGCCGATGGCGGTAGCCACAATAACTGCGATCAGGCCGGCTATAAGCGACTTGCCCACCCCCTTCATATCTTTGAAATTAAACTGACAGCCAAAGAGCATCATGGGGAGTGCCAGCGGAATCATAACGGTGGTAATCGTATCCTTAAGCTTAAATGTGGCATCGGTGTTCAGTCCGGGAATCTGACCCAGCAACACTCCAATTATATACAATATCAGAATTGGTCCTATTTTGCCAAGAAAACTCACCCTGCGGCAAAGGTAGAGAACCAGTGCCGGCATAACCATAAATATAATGGCATAAAAGATTACGGGGAACATATCGATTTAGTTTGATTAAGCTAATATGGAAAGGTAAATGTATGCCGCATAGAGCAGAACGAAAATGACACCCTTATACCACGTGAGGGTGTTCCGTTTGGGCAACAGGGCACTCAGGTAGAGCAACACGGAGGTTGCAATCAAGAAGATGAATCCTTCCAGATTGACGCTGTCCACCGCAAGCGGGCGCACCAGGGCGCTGCAACCGAGAATCAGAAGTATGTTGCTTACGTTAGAGCCCAGGATATTGCCCAGAGCAAGCTGATTGCGCTTCTTTGCCGCCGCCACTATGCAGGTGACAAGTTCCGGGAGTGAGGTGCCGCACGCCATAAAAGTAATCGCTATCACTGTTTCAGAGACCTTGAGGGCGCGGGCAATTTCACACCCCTTGTCCACAAACAGTCTGCCACCTGCTGCAAGCGCCGCAATGCCCAGCAACACCATGGCAATCAAGCGCCATAGAGGTTTGGGAGTCGAATCTGTCTGGGCCGTCTCCTGAGATTTGTCTCCAGTTTTGAAAGTCATAAACAGGTAACCGGCAAACATCAGCAGGAACAATGCGCCCTCAAGGCGGGATATCTCAAGCGATTCGGCAGGTTTTATGGCAATGGGCAGATATGCGAACAGCAGCAACAATACAGATGCTACAGTATTCAGATGCATATCCCTATTCCTGTTATCCTTCGTGAAGAGAATCGGGTTTATCATAGCCGTAACCCCAAGTATAAGAAGCGTATTGAACATATTGCTGCCGGTCACATTGCCGATTGCAATTTCCGCACTACCCCGGATACTGCCCAGCAGACTAACCGTGAGCTCAGGCATCGAGGTACCTATACCCACAATACATACTCCAATAACGAATTCAGATACGTTGTAACGCTTTGCAATGCCGCTGGCGCCGTCCACTAGCCAGGTGGCACCCAGAAGGGTGAGCACTACGCCAAGAATAAACCACACATACATCATACGCGAGCAAATTATCAAACTAAATTACGAAATAATCATTATAAACGCAAAAAACTAATCGCAAACACGCTTATTGGTTACAATTTGTAAGTTGGGCAAAAACGCACTCCAAACTGTTTATAAGCAATATTTAAGCAATATTTTTTGGATTTTAAATAAAACATTTATATTTGCGCTTGAAAATTGCAACAACAAATCTATAACATAATTCACAAATCTATGACAGCAAAAGAATATGCAGATCGGTTAATGGCCGACGTCATTGCAAAGAACCCGGGTGAGAAAGAGTTCCACCAGGCAGTCAGGGAGGTTGTAGAAAGCGTAGCTCCCATGATAGTTGAAAATCCCCAACTCATGCAGTTGAAAGTTATGGAGCGCATCGTCGAGCCGGAAAGGGTCGTGATGTTCCGCGTTCCGTGGGTTTCTGACTCCGGCGAGGTAATGATAAACAAGGGCTACCGTATCCAGATGAACAGCGCCATCGGCCCCTACAAGGGCGGCGTCCGTTTCCACCCCAGCGTAAACCTGAGCATCCTCAAGTTCCTTGCATTTGAGCAGACCTTCAAGAACAGCCTCACCACCCTCCCCATGGGCGGCGGCAAGGGCGGCAGCGATTTCAACCCCAAGGGTAAATCAGACATGGAGGTAATGCGTTTCTGCCAGAGCTTCATTACCGAGCTGTATCGTCATATCGGTCCCGATACCGACGTCCCTGCAGGTGACATCGGAGTGGGCGGCCGCGAGGTAGCCTATATGTTTGGCCAGTACAAACGCCTGGCAAACGAGTTTACAGGCACCTTCACCGGCAAGGGACTCAGCTTTGGCGGTTCCCTTATCCGTCCAGAGGCTACCGGTTACGGCGCATGCTACTTCGGCCAGTCGATGCTCGCAACCCGCGGCGACAGCTACAAGGGCAAAGTTGTAGCAATCTCCGGCAGCGGCAACGTCGCCCAGTACGCTGCCCAGAAGGCGACCGCTCTCGGTGCAAAGGTCGTAACCCTCTCCGACTCCAACGGTTTCATCTATGATCCCGACGGCATCGACGAGGAGAAACTCGCATACGTATTCCTCCTCAAGAATGTCCAGAGAGGCCGTATCCGCGAATATGCAGAGAAATACCCCAAGGCTACATACACTGCAAACGAGCGCCCCTGGAGCGTTAAGTGCGACATCGCAATGCCTTGCGCAACCCAGAATGAGCTTAACGCAGAGCAGGCACAGACACTCATTAACAACGGTTGCAAATGCGTTGTCGAGGGTGCCAACATGCCCACCACTCCCGAAGCTATCGCAGTCTTC
>JAGABI010000034.1 GCA_017614715.1 Bacteroidales bacterium
CCTGGGTGATAGCAGCAGTCAAAGTGGTTTTACCGTGGTCAACGTGACCGATGGTACCAATGTTAACGTGAGGTTTGGTCCTCTGGAAAGTTTCTTTTGCCATAATTGATATTTTATTGTGTTTATTATTCGTTGAGCTGGCGGTGAGAATTGAACTCACGACCTCATCCTTACCAAGGATGCGCTCTACCCCTGAGCTACGCCAGCAATTGTCAAATAACTGGAGCGGAAGACGAGGTTCGAACCCGCGACCCTCAGCTTGGAAGGCTGATGCTCTACCAACTGAGCTACTTCCGCCGATTTGATTCAAAAAATAAGCGGCAATGCTGCTAAATGCCATTATTCCACAACATTTCCGCCGTTTTTTAAATCGTGGGAAGAGATGGATTCGAACCACCGTAGGCGTAAGCCAGCAGATTTACAGTCTGCCCCATTTGACCGCTCTGGTATCTTCCCAAATATACGAGCCGATAGACGGATTCGAACCCCCGACCTGCTGTTTACAAAACAGCTGCTCTACCGACTGAGCTATATCGGCCTATAGCTTCGCTTCTTTTTCGGGACTGCAAAGATAGATTGTTTTTTTTAATTGCCAAATATTTCCGTAACTTTTTGAAGGATATTTTCCCACCCCATTTCACACTCCTCGTACTGTTGTTTCACGGTTGCCTGGTCAATGAACCGGTCGGGTATGCCAATGGCAATAACCTTTATCCCGGGGTGGTTTTCGGCAACATATTCACTTACTGCGCCGTGCAGGCCGCCGATGGTTGCGCCGTCCTCTGCGGTCAGAATCACGGAGGCTTTCCGGCAGGCATCGTCAATGGCTTCAGTGTCAATGGGTTTGACAAAGCGCATGTCGTAGTGTAGAAGGTCGGCTCCAAGCTTCTTTCTGGCTTCGGCAACGGCGCGTGCGCACCCGTTCCCTATGGGACCTGCGGATAATATGGCAATCTTGCCCCCTTCGTTAAGCAGCACCGCTTTGCCAAGAGGGATCTTTTCAAAAGGAACGCTGCGCCAGGTGACCCCTTCGCCGCTACCGCGTGGATATCTTATTATAGTAGCCGGATAGTCCGGCTGGGTCGCGCTGAACAGCATGTTGCGCAGTTCGAGTTCGTTCAGGGGGGAGGCGATGGCCATATTCGGAATGCTGCGGAAGGCTGCCATGTCAAAGGTCCCCTGATGGGTGGCGCCGTCCTCTCCAACCAGTCCGGCGCGGTCCAGGCAGAATATCACCTTGAGGTTCTGCATCGCCACATCGTGTACCAGGTTGTCGTATGCGCGCTGCATGAATGTAGAATAGATGTTGCACACCGGGAGCATTCCCGCAGCGGCGAGACCCGCGGAGAAAGTGACTGCATGGCCCTCTGCTATGCCGACGTCAAAGACACGGTCGGGGAAGACCGCTTTCATTATGTCCAGACTGCTGCCGCGGAGCATCGCCGGGGTTACACCCAATATGCGGCCGTCGTATGCAGCGAGTTCCGTAATAGTTTCGCCAAAGACCTTCTGATAACGTTCAGGTCCCCCCTTGGCAGGGTTTGGCTCGCCGGTTTCGGGGTCAAACATACCGGGCGCATGCCATACCTCAGGATTCTCCTCGGCGGGTGTGTATCCATAGCCCTTCACAGTTACCAGATGCAGGATCTTGGGACCGTCAATCTTCTTGAGGCGCTTCAGGATAGATACCACCTGCTTCAAGTTGTTGCCGTTCACAGGACCGAAATACCTGAAACCGAGGGAGTCGAACATAGAGACCGTTTCGCTGTTGTGAAGCAGGAACTTCTTGGTGCTGCGGGTCAGGGCCTGGAGGAAATCCCTCAGTTTGCCCGCACCCAGGCGCCGCCATATTCCGCTCTTGATGCGGTTGTATCTTACACCGGAGGTGATGCGCATCAGATGGCGGTGCATGGCGTCGGTAGGTACGTCTATGGAGATACGGTTGTCGTTGAGTATAACGAGCAGATTGCTCTTTGAACTGCCGGCATTGTTCAATCCTTCAAAAGCGAGCCCGCCGGACATCGCTCCGTCACCTATCACCGCTATGTGGCTGGCTTCTATCCCCTGCAATTTGTCTGCGACAGCCATTCCAAGCGCCGCGGAGATAGAGGTGGAGGCGTGTCCCGTTCCAAAGGAGTCGTAAGGACTCTCGCTCCGTTTTGGGAAACCGCTCAGGCCGCCTTTTTCGCGGTTATGCTTAAACTCTTCCCGCCTGCCGGTGATAATCTTGTGGGCGTATGCCTGATGCCCCACGTCCCAGACGATTTTGTCCTGGGGTGCATCAAATACCCTGTGCAAGGCCACTGCTATCTCCACCGCCCCAAGGCTGGAACCCAGATGGCCCGGGTTATGAGCGCAGCAGGATATGATATACTCCCTTATCTCTGAGCAGAGTTGTTCCAACTGCCCTGTGGAGAGATCCTTAAGGTCTGCAGGAGAGGATATTTTATTTAAAAGATCGTACACCTATTTCTGGCGGTATTGGGTTGGATACTCTTCTTCACGCATTATGGTCTGCTCCCTGTCGGGACCCACGGAGATAATCTTCACGGGGATGCGGAGCTCCTCCTCAATGAATTTGAGGAATACGCGGAACTCATACGGGAAGTCGCTCTCGCTGCGGGCTGCACCCAGCGGCTTGTGCCACCCCTTGAACTCCTTGTAAACCGGCTGTATGTCGGCCTGGGTGTCAAACGGGAATATCTTGCACGGCTCGCCGTCCACAATGTAGCTGGTTGCGACTTTGATGGTGTCAAAATCGTCCATCACGTCGGCCTTCATCATAATCAGGTCGGTGACGCCGTTGAGCATTATTGCATATTTGAGGGCTACCAGGTCGAGCCAGCCGCAGCGGCGGGGACGTCCGGTAACTGCACCGAACTCGGCACCGTTGTTCCGCAGCCGCTCGCCCGTCTCGTCGTTCAGCTCGGTGGGGAAGGGGCCGCTGCCCACGCGGGTGCAATAGGCTTTGAAGATGCCCCATACGCGCCCTACATTGCGGGGCGCGATGCCAAGCCCCACGCATGCGCCGGGGCAGATGGTGTTGGAAGATGTCACGAAGGGGTAGGAGCCAAAGTCAATGTCCAGCATACTGCCCTGGGCACCCTCCGCCAGTATCTTTTTATTGTTTTCCAGGCACTCGTTGGCAAAGTATTCGCCATCTATGAGCTTGAAATTCTTGAGATATTCGATTGCATCGAGCCATTCTGCCTCGTGCTCGTCTGCGTTGAATTCAAAATCGAAGGCGCGCAGATACTCCAGATGCTTTGCCTTGAGGGCTCCGAAGCGCTCCTTGAAGTTGGAGGCCAGGATGTCGCCCACGCGCAGGCCCACGCGGCTCACCTTATCGGTATAAGTGGGGCCGATGCCCTTCAGGGTGGAGCCGATCTTGGCCTTACCCTTGGATGCCTCCTGTGCAGCATCAATTATTTTGTGAGTTGGGAGAATCAGATGGACCTTCTTGGAGATGTAAAGGCGCTCCTTGAGAGGTATGCCGGCGGCCTCGATGGCTTCGCACTCGCCGCGGAAGGTGACCGGGTCAAGCACAACCCCGCTGCCTACTATATTGATAGTACCTTTTCTGAAAACACCGCTGGGTACGCTGCGGAGCACATACTTGTTGCCTTCAAAATGGATGGAGTGTCCGGCGTTCGGCCCCCCCTGAAAGCGTGCAATAACCTGGTAAGTCTCTGCCAGATAGTCCACTATCTTACCTTTTCCCTCGTCGCCCCACTGCAGGCCCAATACTACGTCAAGTTTCATGTCGATTTGAATAAATGTAATATGTTTTCGCAATCTGCGAAGTTAACGCTTATAGTTGACAATAGAAAATTTTAATAACTTTGTGAATATGCAAAGGAGAGATTTCATAAGGACATCGGCGGCCCTTGCGGCGGCTGCGGCACTGCCCGGATGCGGCCATATCGGCGCGGGAGATTATTCCGACGACCTGATGATGGATTGGCGTCCCTATACCGGGCAGCTCAAATATTCCTTCACGATCGCGACCTATTCGCGCACCTTCACCCCGCTGGTGCTGGTACGCCTCAGATGGCGCGATTATGTGGGCTATGGCGAGGCCTCGATGCCGCAGTATCTGGGGGAGAGCACCGAATCCGTCACGGCTTTCCTCGGCCGGGTATCCTCTGAGGTGCTGCCGCGCTTCAAAGACCCCTTCCTGATGGACGACATTCTCTCTGAGGTCGATGCTCTCGCGGAGCGCGACACTGCGGCCAAGGCGGCGGTGGACATCGCCCTCCACGACCTTGTGGGCAAGATTCTCGGGCGCCCCTGGTGGCAGATCTGGGGCTATGACGCAGCCAAGACCCCTTGTACCTCGTATACCATAGGTTATGACGAGAGCGATGATGTGGTAAATGAGAAGATAGAGGAGGCATCATGGACAAAGGTGGTGAAGGTGAAACTCGGGATGGGGGAGGAGAAGGACAAACGGATGATAAACCTTATCCGGGCTAAACTTGATACGGTGATATGCGTGGACGCCAACCAGGGGTGGAAGAGCAAGGAGGAGGCGCTGGATATGATAAACTGGCTTTCTGAGCGCAATGTCAGCTTCATCGAGCAGCCGATGGCCAAAGAGAAGATAGACGATGCCGCATGGATTACAGAGCGCAGTCCGCTCCCCGTGATTGC
This sequence comes from Bacteroidales bacterium, assembly GCA_017614715.1. Classification (GTDB taxonomy): domain Bacteria; phylum Bacteroidota; class Bacteroidia; order Bacteroidales; family UBA932; genus Equibacterium. The sequence goes on from JAGABI010000034.1 coordinate 4,654, forward strand.
CGATGAAGCCTGCCAGCGGCTGGCCGATATCCCCCGCCTTGCAGGTGCCTACGACGGCATCAACATAAAGCTGATGAAGTGCACCGGAATGCGAGAGGCGCACAAGATGGCCGATATGGCCCGCGCTCTCGGGATGGAGGTGATGCTGGGTTGTATGACAGAGACTTCGGTTGCGGTATCGGCCGCCGCCCAGCTAAGTCCCGTGGCCAGATGGGCAGACCTGGACGGCAACATACTGCTCTCCAACGACTGCTTCAGCGGAATGCGCCTGACCGACGGCAAAATAACATTGAATAATAAACCCGGTATCGGAGTAGAACCCGGAAAACCCTTTGAAGAATTATGAAAAGAGTACTGATTGCCATTTTTCTGTTGTCAGGTATCAATCTGGCGTATGCCCAAAATGAAAACGGGGCTATTGAAGATATAAACCCGGCCGCGCCGGCAGAGCAGGTGACGGATAGTACGGCGGTTCCCCCCGCCTGGGACATGGAAACCACATTTGCGGTGCGCGATACATGTTCTCTTTCCATGGATCTGTACCTCCCCAAAGATGATAACGAGAAGCATCCGTGTGTGATATTCGTATATGGCGGCGGTTTTGTGAACAAGAATCAGCGGGAAGCGGGGGTTGTGAAATACTGCCGCCGCCTGGCAGATGCCGGATATGTCACGGCCGCCACCGATTATCGTCTGGGTCTCAAAGGGGTCAAGAACAAAGGGCTGCTCTCCATGGCTAAAAACCTGGATTACGCTGTCCATCTGTCCACAGAAGATCTTTTCTCTGCGGTGGAGTACCTGCTCACCTATGCAGATGAATATGGTATAGATCCATCCCAGATAATCCTGATAGGCAGCAGCGCAGGGGCGATTACCGTGTTGCAGGCTGACTACGAGCTGGGTAACCGCACTGCTCTTGCGGCGGCGATGCCGGAGGGGTTCCGCTTTGCCGGGGTGATATCGTTCTCGGGTGCTATTTTCTCCAACAGCGGCAAATGCAAATGGAGTGTGCAGCCCCCTGCACCAACACTCTTTTTCCACGGCACCTCCGACGAACTTGTCACATACGACAAGATCCAGTTCCTCAATATGGGCTTCTACGGTACCAACGCCCTGGTAGAGAGGTTTGAGAAATTTGACTACCCCTATATGTGCATCCGCTTTGACAACCGCTTCCACGAGGTTGCAGCCTTCATGAACACATGTTTTAACCAGACGCAGGGGTTCATAGAACAGTATGTGAAGGGGGGCAAGAACTGGCAGGTGGACATAACCGTCACCGACCCCGATATGGACATCGCAAAGCCCTGGTCCTTCTCTGTAAAAGACATCTACGGCAAGTAATCCTAATCACTCACACCGGAGGGCCTCGACCACATTAATGCGGGAGGCGCGGCGGGCAGGGAGTGTGCAGGCGGCTATGCCTGTGGCCAGGCAGATGAGTTGTGAGATGGCAATCCATTTCCAGGGGATGGCGACGCCGGTATGCAGATAAACACCCAATGCGTTGCCGCAGACTATGCCGATGGCTGTACCGATAATGCAGCCCGCTTCGCAAATCAGCAGCGACTCTGCCAGAAATCCGTCCCAGATATTCCCCCTGGTGGCCCCCACGGCGCGACGCAGGCCTACCTCCCGCGTGCGTTCCGCAACGCTTATCAGCATTATATTGGTGAGGGCCACAGATGCCCCGAGCAATGTCAACAGGCCGATTATCAGAGCTATACCGGAGAGGCTTCCCCTAAGTTTGTCTATCTCCCGCTCCGCGGCGCTCCCCTCGGTGATTTCAAATCCGGACGGTTCCCCGTCACGTACATGCCGCACCGCTCGCATCGTGGACTCTGCCAGGGCTGCGGCATCGATTGCCATGGCTTTGGGAACAGCCAGATCGATAGAATAGCTGCCCTTCACATCGACCAGGCTCCCTACGGCCCCGTCAAGTGGAATGAACACCGTGTTGTCGGTGAGAATACCCAGAAGCGAGGTTTCCTGTTGAAGCACCCCTGCGATACGGAACGCCCGTCCCCCTGCATACAGCAGCGCCCCTACAGCGCCGTCGGGATATCCTTTGCGGCACAGTTGCGTGGCGACTTTCTTGCCCACCACACACTCGTCTGCTCCGGCGAATTCCCTGCCATAACCTATCGCCAGGGCGTTGCAGCCGAAATAGTCACCGGAGAAGGCAAGCACGGTGGTTTGAGGCCCCAGCCTCCCGCCGCCATAACCTACGCCGTTCTCAACAGGAACATGGGTATAAACGGAAATGCTTCCATCGCAGAGGTTGCCGCTGAACCTCGAGGCAAAATCAACGGCATCAATATAGCTTATCGGCGCTGCCACACGGCTGCCTGCACCGGCCGACCTCGCCTTCCGGGAAGAGATGCCGATGTGTCCGTCAGATGTCCCGAATGCCCCCGTCAGCAGCGAAGACAGGCAATCAATGGCGGTCTGCGTCCCCACAAGGCAGGTAATGCCAAGGCACACTATGCCGATGGTCAGGAAAGAGCGCAGTTTATTGTCTGTGATGTTAGAATAAGCCGTGCGGATGGCGTCGGCAAAATAGGAGAATCTCCCCCTCAACTCCTTCGTCCTCATGTCCAAATATGTTTAGTTGCCCAAAAGTAAGCAAACCTTCCGACTTACACAAGCGCAAATACCTTAATCAAGAGAATACCTCACCTCACCGTCCACGATAGTATAGTGGACTATATAATTCTCATCTATCAGTGCGACATCTGCGGTAAAGCCGGTCTCGATACGGCCTATATTACTGTAGTTTAGACTGTGGGCGGCATTCAGGGCGGCAGCGCGGACAGCTTCGCGCAAAGGGAGACCGGTGCTTGCCACCACATTTTTGAGCGCCACATTCATACGGAGTACGCTGCCGGCAAGAGCCGCGTTATCTTTGAGCCGGGCCGCTCCGGCAGCTACCATTACCGGCAGTCCGCCGAGATCATATTCGCCGTCGGGCATACCTGCGGCACGCATGGCGTCGGTGATGAGAATCATGTGGTCAGGCCCTTTGACCTTGAATGCAAGAGCAATCATATTGGCGCCAGTGTGCTGCAGGTCGCAGATCATCTCGGCGAACACATTGCTGTGCAGCAGGCCGGCCCCGACGAGACCGATTTCGCGGTGGTGGAGCGGGGTCATCTGATTGCAATAGTGGGTCAGGTTGCGCAGACCCTTTGAGTAGCAGCGGTAGAATTCTGCATATTTTGCAGAACTGTGGGCTGCGCTTGGCACTATGCCCATTGCCAGCAGGTCGGTAACAAAGGTGTCACCGCCAGGCAGTTCCGGTGCAAAGGATACTTTGCGTATAGGATAAATCGTGTTCAGCCTCTCCACAAACTTGATATCGGGCATACGCACGAATGCCGGATTCTGGGCGCCTACCTCGCTCGGGTTGATGAACGGGCCTTCCAGATGGATACCGGGCATCTTCACCCCCTTGCCATTGTATTTGGCGATAGCGGAGAATGCAGCCTCCAAAGCCTCTTCGCTCTGCGTCAGGGTGGTGGGGAGCATCATTGTTACACCCTCTTTCAGTTTGTTGATGCCGATGGTGTTCACCCCCTCCTCGCTGCCGTCGGTAAAATCGCAGTTGTTGCGGCCGTGGCAGTGGATGTCAATCAGGCCGGGAATGGCGGTAAGGCCTGCGGCGTTGATTACAATGTCAGCGTCGGGCAAACTCTCTCCCGGCGTAAGGACGCTGTATATGATATTGTCCTTGATGAGGATACTGCCATGTTTGACTTCGATACCTGGCGATGCGATGTTGCAATCCCTGATGAGTGTGCGCATATTATGAGGCTTTAATTGCAACAAAGTTACAAATAAATATATCGGTGTGTAACGGTTTGCCGATAAATTTTTATTCCGTAAATTTGCAAATTGTCAAAATTTAACCGTAAAGACTTTCGATGTACAAGGGAAACAAAAATCGCAGTGATGCGCCTGCCCGTTCCAAAAGCACTACCGGCGGCCGCAAGCAATATGGCGCTGCCCACGGCAAGCCATCTCATGACAAATACTATTCTCCGATAAAGAAGAGTGCCCCCCGCAAGGCGCCAAAGGCCCCTCAGGAGGATAACGGAGAGGTCCGCCTGAACAAATTCATCGCCAACTCCGGCATCTGCTCGCGCCGCGAGGCCGACACCTACATTCAGGCCGGACTGGTGACCATCAACGGCAAGATTGTATCGGAACTGGGCACAAAGGTGAAGCCCGGCGACGATGTCCGTTTCAACGGTCAGAGACTCAAGGGTGAACAGAAGGTTTATCTGGTGATGAACAAGCCCAAGAACTATGTCACCACCACCAGCGACCCCCACGCGGAGCAGACTGTGATGGATTTGATATCCAAGGAGAAATGTCCGCAGAGGGTATTCCCGGTGGGTCGTTTGGACAAAGCCACCACAGGTGTGCTGCTGTTTACCAACGACGGCCCTCTGGCAGAGAGGCTGATGCATCCCAGCTTCGAGACCCGCAAGATTTATCAGGTCAACCTGGACAAGAACCTCAAGGGTAGCGATTTCAGTGCAATCCTGGAGGGCATCAAGCTGGAGGATGGCGAAATCCATGCGGACAAACTCTCTTTTGTAGACGAAGACGACCGCAGCAAGGTGGGTATAGAGATCCACAGCGGCCGCAACCGTATCGTGCGTCGTATTTTCGAGCATCTGGGATACAAAGTCCGCAAGCTGGACCGCGTATATTTTGCAGGTCTCACAAAGAAGAACCTTAAACGTGGCCAGTGGCGCTTCCTCACACCGGAAGAGGTCAATTTCCTTATGATGGGGGGAGAGCGTTAGTATGCCTGCAGCCAAGCACAAATCGGGTTTTGTAAATATAATCGGCAACCCCAATGTGGGTAAGTCCACGCTGATGAACGCCCTGGTGGGCGAACGGCTCAGCATAGTGACCAGCAAGGCGCAGACCACCCGCCACCGCATAATGGGCATCGTCAACGGCGACGACTACCAGATAGTTTATTGCGACACCCCTGGCATCCTGAAGCCCAAGTACCGCCTGCAGCAGAGCATGATGGACTTTGTGGATGCAGCCATAGGCGATGCCGACGTGATACTATACGTCACCGACACCGTGGAGAAGCCCGATAAGAACGACGAATATGTGGCAAAACTGAGCACAGTTACTTGCCCCGTAGTGCTGGTTATCAACAAGATAGATAAAAGCGACCAGGAGTCTGTGGCACAGTTGGCCGCATGGTGGCGCGAGCGCCTGCCCAAAGCCGACATTTTTGCTGCGTCGGCCCTGGAGAAGTTCAACGTAGAGCAGATTTTTGCCCGGATTCGCGAACTTCTGCCTGACAGCCCGCCGTGGTACGACAAGGATGTTTTCACAGACCGCAGCCTCCGCTTCTTTGCATCGGAAATAATCCGCGAGAAGATTTTGGAGAACTACGATAAGGAGATACCCTACTGCTCCGAGGTCGTGATTGAGGAGTTCAAGGAGAGCGACGAGCGTTACGACATCCGCGCCGTGATAAACGTGATGCGCGAATCGCAGAAGGGCATCATAATCGGTCGCGGTGGCGCAGCGCTTAAAAAGACCGCAACTGCGGCGCGCATCGACATGGAGCATTTCTTTGAGAAGAAGGTGTTCCTGACCGTTTATGTGAAGGTAGAAGAGAATTGGCGTGACGACCGCCGGATGCTGCGCCGTTTCGGATACATACAGGACTAGAAGAAGATATAATAAATGAGCGAAGAGACAGATATCTTGGAAGGACAGGCAGTTGAGCCTCAAGAGGATGATTTGAAGGTGACGGAAGATACCGGCAGCGCACCCGCCGGCGGCAAGGCCTCCCGCAAAGAGCAGAAGTTCAGCCGCGTGATAAGTGCGGGCGAGAACCGCTACAAACTGCCCGGAATGTTCAAGGACTGGTTCCTTGACTATGCCTCGTACGTTATGCTGGACCGCGCCGTCCCCTACATAGAAGACGGCCTGAAGCCGGTGCAGCGCCGCATCCTCCACACTCTCAGGCTGAATGAGGACGGCAAGTACCATAAGGTGGCGGGAATCGTGGGTGACACCATGAAATTCCATCCGCACGGTGACGCCTCCATCTACGACGCCCTGGTATCGATGCAGCAGAAAGAGCTGCTGATTGACGGGCAGGGCAACTGGGGCAACGTCCTCACGGGCGACAAGGCCGCCGCCATGCGTTACATCGAGGCCAAGCTCAGCAAGTTTGCCCTCGAGGTGGTGTATAACCCCAAAATCACCGAGTGGGAGTATTCTTACGACCGCAACAATCTCGAGCCCGTATGTTTCCCCGTAAAGTTCCCGCTGCTGCTGGCGCAGGGTACGATGGGTATTGGTGTGGGTCTCCGCATAGAGATTCTCCCGCACAACTTTAACGAACTAATAGATGCCTCCATCGCCGCGCTCAAGGGCAAGGATGTGGATATTTATCCCGACTTCCAGACGGGAGGCATTGCCGACTGCTCCAAATACAATGGCGGGCAGCGTGGCGGCCGTGTGCGGGTGCGCGCCACCATCACCAAGCGCGACAAGCGCACCCTGGTGATTGAAGATGTCCCTTACGGCGAAACCACCGGCAGCGTAATCGCCTCTATCATAGCCGCCAACGACCGAGGCAAAATAAAGATCAAGAAGGTTGACGACTACACCGCGGAGAAGGCGGAGATTGTGATCCAGCTCGCGCCGGACATCTCCCCGGACAAGACCATCGACGCGCTGTATGTATGCACCAAGTGCGCCGTGAGCCTCTCGCCCAATGCCGTGGTAATCAAGGACGGACGGCCGGAGTTCATGTCGGTGAACGAGATCCTCAAATACAGCGCCTTCCACACCCGCGACCTGTTTGAGCAGGAGCTGAAGGTCCAGCTCTCTGAGCAGGAGGACGAGTGGCACAAGACCTCGCTGGAGAAGATATTCTTTGAGAAAAAGATATACCGGGTGCTGGAGAACGACGCCCTTACCTGGGAAGACCAGGTGCAGGACGTAACCGACGAGATGAAGAAATACGAGAACCTGGTGAAGCGTGAAATCACCACCGACGACATCCTCAAGCTGGTGGAGAAGCCGGTGCGCAAGATATCCAAGTTCGATATCAAGGCGGCCGAGGACAAACTTCTCTCCATAGAGCAGCGCATGGATGAGATACGTCACAACCTGGAGCATCTCACCGACTACACCATAGAGTATTTCAAGAACCTCAAGAAGAAATACGGGGCAGCGTTCCCCCGCCGCACAAAACTGGAGGAGTTCGAGGCCATACAGGCCCAGACTGTTGTAGTGGCCAACTCCAAACTGTTCTGCAACCGTGAGGAGGGATTTGTGGGAACCGATCCCAAGAAGATCAACAACCCCGAATACATGTGCGAATGCTCTGACATAGACGATATTATCGTATTCCTCAAGAACGGCGACTATATTGTTACCACCGTCAAGGACAAAGAGTTCATAGGTAACGACATCATCTATGCCGGGGTATTCAAGAAGGGCGACGAGCGCACGATATACAATGTGGTTTACCGCGACGGCAAGAGCGGTCCCTATTATGTGAAACGTTTTGCCGTGACTGGCGTGACCCGCAACAAGACCTACAACCTGACAACCGGCAATCCCGGCAGCCGCGTGGAGTGGTTCACCGCAAACAGCAACGGCGAGGCGGAGACCATCCGGGTCGCTTTCCGCAGCCGCCCCAACCTCCGCAAGCAGTCCGACAACTACGACTTTGCCAACCTGGCCATCAAGGGCCGCAGCAGCCGTGGCAACCTGCTCACCCGCAACCCGATATCCCGCATCCAGCTCAAGAGCCTGGGCGTATCCACCATCGGCGGCAAAGAGATCTGGTTTGACGAGGATATCCAGCGCCTCAACGATTCCGGGCGCGGGATCTCCCTGGGCGAATTCCAGCAGGACGACAAGATCCTGGTGGTACTCAAGAACGGTAACTTCTACACCACATCGTTCGATTTGAGCAACCGCTACCAGGGCGATATCATCATGATAGAAAAGCTTGATCCCGACGCGGTTTATTCTGTGGCGTATTACGACAAGGAGTCAAAATTCTATTACCTGAAGCGCTTCAGCTTTGAGATAAGCGACAACAAGGAGCAGTGCTTCATCTCAGAAGCGCCCGGTTCCAAAATGTGCGATATCTGCCGCGACACTTTCCCCCGCCTGGAAGTTACATTCAAGGGGAAGAATGCCGATCGCGAGCCTGAGGTGATTGATGTGGCAGAGTTTATCGCCAAGAAGGGATTCAAGGCCAAAGGACGCCGTATATCCACCCTCGACGTGGCCAAGGTAACCTTTGTGGAGCCTTTCCCGGAGCCCGAACTTTCGATGGACGAGGAGATGGAGGAGGATGCGATTGAACTTGCAGACGACGACAGCGCAGATCTGGAGCCCCAGACCGTAAATGAAGAGGATGCCCTCCGCATTCTGGAAGAGAACTCAACGGCCGCTTCCGATGATTCTGAAGACGACCGCAGCGACGGCCCCATAGAACTCACCTTGTTCTAATTATGATTGTTGCCCTCACCGGTTTCATGATGTGCGGCAAGAGCACCTACGGGAGAGCCGCCGCTGAGGCTCTCTGCGTGCCCTTCGCCGATCTGGACGACCATATTATCGAGGGCCTCACCCCCGGCGAGATAATCCGCGAGATGGGAGAAGAGGCTTTCCGTGAGAAAGAGACGGAGGCCCTCCGCCGTTTCCTGAAAAAAGATGCTGAAGGCATAGAGCCGTGCACAGGTACAGGCTCTGACAGTTCCCGTGTGACCGCCATCCTGGCCTTGGGAGGAGGGACTGTGTTACGCGAGCAGAACCGGGCTCTGCTTAAGAAGCACTGCCACGTAATCTGGCTCAAGGCTTCCTTGGAGGAGTCTGTGTTCAACCCTGAGTGGGCCCACCTGACCGCCTCCCGGCCGCTGCTTGCCGGCGGCGACCGCGAACGCATCACACAACTCTATGAGAGCCGCATTCCCATCTATGAATCGGTGGCAGATTATACCATAGATACCTCCGGCAAATCCCCGGAACTTGTTCTCGAAGAACTGATACGCGCCCTCGGCCGATAACGCTAGAACAAATCTTCTTTGTCTTTGATGTCTTTGATACGGAGCTGGATATTGGCCAGGCCGCGGTAGTAGTTCTCCGCGATGGAGTAGCAGATGTCAATGGGGTTGCCGGCCTGAATGTGGGCAAAGTGTTCGGACTGGTTGAATGCGATGGCCGACAAGGGCAGGTATCCGCCGCCCTCCTGGATGAGCTCAAGTTTGAGGTGTCCGTTGTCGGTACCCACGCAGCGTCCGTTGCCGTTGTCATATACATTCTCCGAGATGAATACGGGAGAGGGGTTGCCGGGGCCAAAGGGCTGGAACTGCTTCAGTATCCTGAAGAACTTGGGTGTTATCTGCTTGAATTCCAAGAAGGAATCGATATTTACGATGGGGGTGAGGATGTCATCGTTAATCACCTTGGCAACGTGCTCCTCAAACCGGCGTGAGAACTCCGCAAAGTTCTCTTCCTTCATCGTGAGACCTGCAGCGTAGGTGTGGCCGCCAAAATTCTCGAGCAGGTCGGAGCACGACTCAATCGCCTCATACAGGTCGAATCCGGCAACCGAACGGGCGCTGCCCGCAATGAATCCGCCGGCCGATTTTGTGAGGACTATGGTGGGGCGGTAGAAAGCCTCCACAAGCCTGGAAGCCACGATTCCCACTACACCCTTGTGCCACGAAGGATTATAGACTATCGTCGATTTTTTGTTGTCGAATTCGCTGCTCTCACGGACCATGTTGATCGCCTCCAGAGTGATCTCGCGGTCTATGCTCTTGCGCTCGTTGTTGTGGTTGTTGATTTCGTCGCCAATCTTGCTCGCCTTCTCGTCGTCACCGGCAATCAGCAGGTCCACGGCGGTGCGGCCAGACTCCATACGGCCCGCAGCATTGATGCGCGGCCCAATCTTGAACACAATCTCGTCTATGGTGATAAGGTGCTTCTCCAGGCCCGCCAGTTTGATTATGGACTGCAGGCCCTTGCGGGGACGGCTGTTGAGGTTCTTGAGGCCGTAATATGCCAGCACGCGGTTCTCGCCGGTGACCGATACCAAATCTGAGGCGATGCTCACCACCAGCAGGTCCAGCAGATCCAGAACCTGTTCGCGGTGGATGCCGTGGGTCATTGCATAGGCCTGGGCAAGTTTGAATCCTACACCGCAACCGGAGAGGTCGTCAAAGGGGTAGGTGTTGTCAAAACGCTTGGGGTCCAGCACCGCAACCGCAGCGGGGAGTTCCGAGTCGGGGAGGTGGTGGTCGCAGATAATAACATCAATGTCAAACCGGGAGGCGTAGTTGACCTTCTCGATGGCCTTGATGCCGCAGTCCAGGGTGATTATGAGGCTGCACCCCTTGTCGTGGGCATAATCTATACCCTTGTAAGAGAGGCCGTAACCCTCGTCGTAACGGTCCGGGATATAGTAATCCAGCAGATAGTCGGGGGTGACGCTCTTTAGGAAGATGTACATCAGCGCCACCGCAGTTGTGCCGTCCACATCGTAATCGCCGTAAATCAAAATCTTCTCCTTGCGGTTCACGGCCAGCTCAATGCGGTCCACAGCCTTCTGCATATCCACCATCAGGAAGGGGTCGTGCAGCATGCTCAAGTCGGGACGGAAAAACTCCCGAGCCTGCTCGTAGTTTTTGATGCCGCGCTGCACCAGTAGCTCAGAAAGGACGTGGTCGATGCCCAGCTCCTGGGCAAGCTGACGCACCAGAACCGGGTTGCCCGGCTCCTTCACTATCCACTTTCTGTCTACAATCGGAGTCATAATCAAGCAAAGATACCCCATTATTTCATTTTTGGCAAAAAATAAGTTACTTTTGTGCGAAAATGCACATTAGGCACCTTTAAACGATGGATATTTCTCAACTCAACGAACAGGAGCAGGGTCGCAGGGAGTCGCTCTCCCGCCTTCGCGAACTGGGCATCGAGCCCTATCCTGCAGCAGAATATATTGTAAACGCTTCAACTGCCGATATCAAAGCCGGTTACGACGACGAAAAACACAATTTCGCAGACGTTTCAATAGCCGGACGTATAATGAGCCGCCGCATAATGGGCGCAGCCTCTTTCATGGAACTGCAGGACGACGCCGGCCGCATCCAGGTATATGTGAAGCGCGATGAAATCTGCCCCGGTGAGGACAAAACCCTGTATAACACTGTTTTCAAGAAACTCCTGGATATCGGCGACATAGTCGGTATCACCGGTTTTGCATTCATCACCCAGACCGGCCAGCTTAGCGTGCATGCAAAGAGCCTCACCGTGCTCAGCAAGTCGCTGCGCGTGCTCCCGATTGTGAAGACCGATGCCGACGGCACGGTGCACGACGGTTTCACAGATCCCGAGCTCCGCTACCGCCAGCGTTATGTGGACCTGATTGTAAATCCGCAGGTGCGCGACGTGTTCGTAAAAAGGGCAAAGATTATCGCCACCATGCGCGAGTACTTCAACGAGAACGGCTGCCTGGAGGTGGAGACCCCCATCCTGCAGAGCATCCCCGGCGGTGCCGCGGCGCGTCCGTTTGTGACCCACCACAACACCCTGGACATCCCCCTGTACCTGCGCATTGCAAACGAGCTCTATCTCAAGCGCCTGATTGTGGGCGGCTTCAAAGGTGTATATGAGTTTGCAAAAGACTTCCGCAACGAGGGTATGGACCGCACCCACAACCCCGAGTTCACCTGCATGGAGATTTATGTGGCCTACAAGGACTACAACTGGATGATGAAATTTGTGGAGACTATGCTGGAGAAGGTGGCTCTGGCTACCAACGGCTGCACAAAGTTCGATGTCTGGGGCAACGAGATCGAGTTCAAGGCTCCATACCGCCGCCTGCCTATGCTGGAGGCCATCAAGGAGTATGCGGGAGTGGATATCTCAGGCATGAGCGAAGATGAGCTGCGCAAGACCTGCGTTGAGAAGAACGTACCCATCGACCCCTCTTTTGGATATGGCAAGCTGGTGGATGCAATCTTTGGCGAGTATTGCGAAAAAAACCTCATACAGCCCACATTCATAACCGATTATCCCGTGGAGATGTCGCCGCTGACCAAGCGTCACCGCAGCAATCCGCGCCTTACCGAGCGCTTTGAGCTCTTTGTGAACGGCAAGGAGCTGGCCAACGCATACAGCGAGCTCAACGACCCGATCGACCAGTTTGAACGTTTTGAAGACCAGGCAAAACTCAAGGCCAAGGGCGATGATGAGGCAATGTATATCGACATGGACTTTGTCCGCGCCCTCGAATACGGTATGCCTCCGACCTCCGGCCTGGGCATGGGCATCGACCGCCTCACAATGTTCATGACCAACTCTACCACAATCCAGGACGTGCTCTTCTTCCCGCAGATGAAGCCGGAGAAGAAGGCCGAGAAGCCTGCAGAGGAGTAATCTCCCTTTCAGGAAGTGGAGCGCATAGAATCCATCCACAACCCGCGCCTGAAAGAGGTGGCGGCACTTGCGGCAAAATCGTCTTTGCGTCGCGAACGGTCGCTGTGCGTTGTGGAGGGGCGTCGCGAGATATCCAATGCGGTGGCATGCGGGTTCGTAATTGAACAGTTGTTCTTCTGCCCCGATATTATCCCGGAAAATGATGTGCAGCAGTTGATTGATGCTGCCGCTCAAGCGTTCTCCCTCTCAGCGGCCGCCTATGGCAAGATAGCTTACCGGGAAGGGACAGAAGGGGTGGTGGCGGTGCTCAAGACAGCTCCCCGCACTCTGGAGGGCCTTTCTGTGGCAGATGATGCGCTCATCATCGTGCTGGAGTCGGTAGAGAAACCGGGCAATCTGGGGGCGATACTCCGCAGTGCGGATGCCTCCGGCGCGGCAGCCGTGATAGTGTGCGACCCGCTCACCGACCTTTATAATCCCAATGTAATCCGTGCCAGCATCGGGGCGATATTCACCACTGCCGTGGTGGCCTGCTCTTCCAAGGAGGCGGCGCATTGGCTAAAGGGGAGGGGATTCCAGATAGTCACCGCCCAGCTTCAAGATTCTGAGGTTTACTATGATGTGGACTTTACCCGCGCCACGGCAATCGTCTTTGGTACTGAATCCACCGGCCTCACCGACTTCTGGCGCAATATATCTGACGCAAAAATCCGCATTCCGATGCTCGGAAAGATGGATTCCCTCAATGTGGCGACCTCCGTGGCAATTCTGAGCTACGAGGCTGTCCGTCAAAAGAATATAAAATAATATCCCGCCATGAAATTAGGCATTATAGGCAATCCGGTGTCGCACAGCCAGAGTCCAAAGCTGTTTGCAGAGCTGTGCCCTGGCCAGGGCACCTACGACAAGATAGAGGAACCCGACTTTGAAAAGGCATACGCACGCTTTCTGCGCGATTACGATGCCGTGAATGTCACCATGCCGTTCAAGGAGTTGGCCTATTATAAATGTAAGCCCGGCAGTGATGCAGTGCGTACCATTAAAGCGGTGAACATCCTCAAAAAGGAGGGCGACAAGGTGGTGGGGTACAACTCCGATTATCTTGGCGTGCGCGAAATCCTAGAGAAAGACGGCGCAGCGGGAGCAAGCCTGCTTGTGGTTGGTTGCGGCGGCGCTGCAAAAGCCGCGGCTGTGGCGGCAGTGGATGCCGGCTGCAAGGTGGCTATGACCAACCGCAGCTACGAGAAATGCTACTCTTTCGTACGCCACAGCAATCTGGATATCGACGTTATCGAGCTTAAGGCTGTGTCGCTGGAGTGCTTTGAATATGTGATTTATGCCATCCCCACACCCCTGGAGGAGCTGGGCGGCTGGAACTTTGCCGGCAAGAGGGTTCTTGAGGCAAATTATGCCAATCCATGCCTTCGCAGCAGGGTAGTGTCGGACGGTGGAGAATATATTGAAGGAATTGTTTGGCTCAGGGCCCAGGCGGTAGCGGGATTCCGGATAATGTTATTAACTTTGCCTTCTAACGAATAATAAAAACTTTAAGATATGGCATCATTAAACAAAGTAATGTTGATTGGAAACGTGGGCAAAGACCCTGAGGTACGGGATTTTGAGGGAGGCCTGCGCAGGGCCAGCTTTACACTTGCCACCACCGAGCAGTTCCGCGACCGCGAGCAGACCGAGTGGCACAATATAATTGCGTGGCGTCAGCTTGCGGAGCTTGCAGACAAGTATATCCGCAAGGGTTCGCAGATTTATGTGGAGGGGCGCATTACTACCCGCTCATGGGATGGCAACGACGGCACTAAGCGCTACACTACAGAGATAGTGGCCAATACCATCCAGTTGCTCGGCCGTCGTGGCGAGGGCGCACCCGCCGATGGCGCCGCTGCAGCCCCGGCACCCCGCGCAGCC
>JAGABI010000035.1 GCA_017614715.1 Bacteroidales bacterium
CCATATCCATCACATTGCCCTTGAGAGCGAATTCCTTTAATTCATTGAGAAGTTTTCCCATAGTCTTAAGTTTTATCAGTTGGTGTAGTTCGTGTTGTAAGACAAAATTAATAAAATATCAGTAAATACTATACTCCGGCGGCAAGAAGCGACTTGTACATCACCAGGCAGATCCATGCGTCGGTGGCTGCGTACAGCTGCTGGGGGAATGAGAGTTGCTGTGCCTCCCAGTTACTCAGCTGCTGGGCTTTGGAGACCCGTCTGCCCAGTATAATTGCGGCCAGTTTCTTAACGCTCTTGTCTTTGATGCCGTATTGCTCTGCAAACCGTTGCAGGTCCATGAAGCGGGCGGCTTCAAAAGGGTTGTAACGTTGCAGTCCGCGCACGTCATCGGCCACAGCGGCACCTACCTTGGTGATGCTGCGGCTGGCAAGGATGTCGGCCAGGGAGTCGGGAACGCCCAGGGTGTGGAGACGGAACAGGTATGATGTCTCTTCGTTGGAGAGCTGCAGCAGGGCGGTGGAGCAACGCGGGGCGTGGGGTTGGAAAACCGGCTTGGTCTCTGTGTCAAAGCCAATCATCCTGCAGGATGACAGGTCGCGGATGGCCGCCCGGTAGCGTTCGTCCTCTTCTGTGATTACCTGAATTTCGCCAGGGAAAGAGATTAACTCCAGACCCTCTATCTCCTCCGGCGTTATGCTCTCTCTGAATTTCATACTACATGGGGAGGTCAGTATAATGTATGACCTGTATGTCCTCAATCCTGAGGGCGAGGTTGTTGTCGCGGCGGAGCACCCGGTAGCACTCTTTGGCGGCGCATTCATACGGGTCTATGAATATCAGTTTGTCGCTGATTACCGACCTGTATGGGTAGTTGCCGTTGATGCGTTTTGAACGGTAGTTGTCTGCAATCTCTTGGAACACAGCTATCTGCTGCTCGTCCAGATATGTCTCTGAGATAACCGCGCAGATGGGGAAAGGCTGCCCGTCGCTGTAGTGACGCTCAATCATGGAGACAAACGCGTTTGCAAGCGAGGGGCCGTGCAGGGTATCTTTGGCAGCCAGCGGCTGTCCCACTACCGGTATTGTTGCCTTAAGGCCGCGCTCCCGCATAATATCCCTCATCGTCTGCTGGTATGCTCCGGATGCAATTGTGAGGCTGTCGGCCAGCAGGCCAATAGAGTAGTTGAGCATCGGCATCTGGGCAAGTTCGTCCAGAAGGCCTTTCACACCCTCTTCAACCACTCCGATCGCCTTGACTCCGGAGCCGCTGGCGGTGAGCATTGCCCGGATGTCGTTGAGCCCGTTGGCCCGGGTGATGTTACCCGCCGCAATCACTATCTTGGCCCGCTCCTTATCGCCCTGGGCGCATTTGTCACCCACCAGGAACAGAGTGTTCTTGAGGGCGGCGTCGTGGATGTCCATCCTGCCGTTCGCATCATAAACGCTGTCCGCATCGCTTAGAGCAGTGTAATAGATAAAGTGCTCCCCGGCGAAATCGTTGATGCGGTCGGGGCGTTCGCTGCCGGTAATGTTGTCAAAGCAGTCGAGCATAACCGTGCGGGTGAGTGTCCCGGCGGAGGTCGGGCTCAGGTCAAAAATGCCGATTGGCAGATCTGCAATATTTTTAGGGTATTTAGAGAAGTCGGTGTAATAGCTGGAGGTGGTGTCATATAGGGCCTCCTGAGCCAGCGGATCCAGTGCAATCTGCTGTACCGGAGCGTTTTTGCATGCAGAAACTGCAGCGGCGGCAATCACTAAGCCAAGTATTAAAGTCCTGCGCATCATTTAACGTATTTGAAGTTACCGTAGCAGGTATCCAGCACAACCTCGCTTTTGGCGGCCTGCTCCACGCGGCCAATCACTTGGGCATCCACCCCAAAGTTGCGGCTGATGACGATAAGTTTCTCTGCTGCCGCTTCCGAGGTGTATATCTCCATCCGGTGGCCCATGTTGAACACCTTGTACATCTCGCTCCACGGGGTGCCGGATTCTGCCTGGATGGTCTTGAACAGTGGCGGGGTCGGGAACAGATTGTCCTTTACAACGCGCAGCCCCTCCACAAAGCCGAGCACCTTGGTCTGGGCGCCGCCCGTGCAGTGAATCATGCCGTGGATGTCGCTGCGGCACGACTCCAGCATAGCCTTTATCACCGGTGCATAGGTGCGGGTGGGAGAGAGCACAAGCTTGCCGTATGTCAGGCCGGTTTCCGGCTCGATGTCGGTGAGACGCTTGCTGCCGGTGTAAACGAAATCGCTGCTGATGCCGCTCTCGTAGGTTTCTGGATATTTTTCTGCTATGTATTTTGAGAAGACGTCGTGGCGGGCGCTGGTGAGGCCGTTGCTCCCCATGCCGCCGTTGTATTCTTCTTCATATTCTGCCTTACCGAACGATGCCAGCCCCACAATCACGTCGCCTGCGGCGATGTTTTTGTTGTCTATGATATCGCTCTTGCGGGCCCGGGCGCAAACGGTGCTGTCCACGATAATCGTCCGCACAAGGTCGCCCACATCGGCTGTTTCGCCACCCGTCAGGATTATGTCGATGCCATATTTGCGCATCTTCTCCACGAAAAGTTGCGAACCCTCTATAACCGCGGCAATCACCTCGCCCGGCACGCGCATCTTGTTGCGGCCGATGGTGGAGGAGAGCATCATCCCGCCGGTGATGCCTACGCACAAAAGATCGTCGGTATTCATCACAATCGCATCCTGGGCAATGCCGTGCCATACACTCATGTCGCCCGTTTCGAGCCAGTAAGCGTATGCCAGGCTGCTCTTGGTGCCCGCACCGTCGGCGTGCATCGCCAGGCAGTAATCACTGTCCGTCCCCTCAAAATCGGGGACAATCTTGCAGAACGCATCGGGGAAGAGCCCCTTGTCCATCTTGGCAATCGCCTTGTGAACCTCTGACTTAGACGATGATACACCGCGCGCGGCGTATCTTGCAGCTTCTCTGTTCTCCATCTGGAAAATTGATGAAATGATTCGCAAAGATAGCAAAAAACATCAAGAGCAGAAAAACGTGCAGTTATCCCTTTAAATATGGTTATATTTGTCTTCAGCAATTGTAAAACAAACACCAGGAAAGAGTTATGAATATTAAACTTGTGGGTGCTCTGATAGCGGTTTCTGTTGTGGCTTGCCCGATTCTTTACTTTGTGGTGGGGCCGGCTTTGGACGCCACCCAACTGGCGACTCTCAAGACATTAGGTATCATTGCCGGTTGCAGCGCGCTATTATGCTTTGTGGTGGGCGAGTTGACCCGCAACAACAGCCAGATGGACAAACTTTGGAGCCTGCTGCCCATCGCCTATACATGGGTAATTGCTTTTAATGGCGGCTTGCAGACGAGGCTGGTGGTGATGGCGTGCCTGTCAACGGTCTGGGGTGCCCGCCTGACTTTCAATTTTGCCCGCAAAGGTGCATACAAGTTGAGGTTCTGGGAGGGCGAGGAGGATTACCGCTGGCCGGTGCTCCGCGCCAAAAAGGAGTTCCAGCCCCGCTGGAAGTGGATGCTTTTTGACCTGTTTTTCATCAGCATATACCAGAATGCGCTGGTGCTGATGATAACTTTCCCGGCCCTGGTGCTGATGAAAGTAGATGTGCCGTCTGGCTGGATGGATGCAGTTGCGGCGGCATTGATGCTGGGCTTTATCGTTTACGAGACTATTGCCGATGAACAGCAGTGGACATTTCAGTCGGCCAAATGGAAAATGATTAGAGAGGGGAAGACGCTGGAGGAGCTTCCCGCACCTTATAACAAAGGTTTCAATACGGTTGGCCTCTGGAATGTCAGCCGCCATCCCAACTATTTTGCTGAGCAGGGGACATGGTGCGCCTTTTACTTGTTCTCCGTCGCAGCCGGCATCGGTATCTTCAACTGGAGCATCGCCGGGGCGCTCTTGTTGATAGTATTGTTCCTGGGCAGCAGCGCTTTTGCGGAGGGCATCAGTGCCACCAAATATCCCGAATACGAAAGGTATTGCAACACGGTATCCAAGTTTTTCCCGGGGAGAAAATACGACCGGCATTGATTCTGTGGCCGGAACCTAAGCATGGGCCATTATGCCGGCAGACGCCTTCGCTTGCAAAGGGTGCGTCACTATTCCGTTCGTGTGCCTTTTCTTCGCTACAAAAATGCCTAAGCTCGAGGACTCGCTCCGTGGACATACGTCCCCTTCGCTCAGACATCTCTCGCTTTTAACGGCATTTTTGGGCGCTGCGAAATAGCACGATGGAAGCCGCAGGGCTTCCATCGCTTGCACCGACACACTCACTCAAACCGTTCCGACCCTTTCAAGCTTCGGACTGTTTCTGCCGGCATCAGTTGCGCTTGCTATCGTGCAGAACGGGTGTTGATTTTCTTGCCGTTGCGGTCCCAGGTATATATCCAGCCTCCATTGCGGGTTGTGAATGTGTCGCCCGCAACGCCAATCACCTCACCCGTAGTGCTGCTGCTCATCGTATGATATTTCTTCCCTTCAGCATCATACAAGTAGAGCCATCTATCTTTTATGCTTACCATAAAAGTGGAACTATAGCCCTGCACTTCGCCCACGCTGGAGGCGGAGAGTGTCTTATACTTACGTCCCGATTCATCGTATAAATAAATCCAGCCGTCACGAGTTTCAACAGAAGATATGCGATGAGTGTTTGTCCCCATAACCAAAACTAACGCTAAGATTGTGAATAATTTGCTCAAAATGGTGCTTGTTTGCGGGTGTCTATACCCCCAACCGACAAACCGAATTCATGGTAATGAATAATCTCTATCATAATCAATCGCTCGTTCTATAGTTTTAACAACCTCCATATTACCATATCTGCATTTTATTTCCTCTTGTAATACCCAATTATTATGCGAGTCGTAGTTGTATTTGTAAAACGTTGAATTATTGTACTGATATCCTTCAACTAACCAAGGCTCATCTTCTTTAATTACATCACTGTTTGATGACTTTGCAACAAGATCTCCATTTTTGTTGTATTTATAGTATGTATCGAATTGCACGACACCATTAACGGCAATTGAACTATAGCTGTAAGCAAGTATTTGTCCCTTGTCATTCAGTGTCCATGCGTGTCCATCACTATCTACCGCAGAATTACCATTAATGATATTATGAAATTTTGTCGAACCATCCCAATAGCAGCCGAACACCTCATATTGGCCATTATCAAGATATTTGTATATGATTCTGCAAACATAACCTATTTGCTGCTTAAGATAATCTTTTTGGCATATGTGCATTTTATCTGGGCTATAAGCATCCTTTGGAAGTGGATACTCTTTGAAAGTTATGCTTTTAATGCGATTACTTGAGTCATACTCATATAACTCCCTGTGTTCAAGGGTGAAAAGAGTGGCGTCATCTAGAGCCTCTAAGTCCCGGAAGTAAGCCCGATAGTATCTAACTTCGGTTAATACACCATGGATATTATACAAGCATAAACGCAAAGAATATGCGTAAGCGCTACTAGGGGCATGTGGATCTAAATAGGCAAGTGGGTTTGAAATCCTTTCGTTGGAGAAGGGCCAATCAACTGTAAGAATAGATAATCCTTTATTAAGGAATTCAGACTTATACAATTCACGTTTATATTTTGTTTCACCCCACTCTTCATAAGTTTCACGAGTATAATAGTCTATGCATGCAGTAAGCCCAGTTATGTTTGGATTAGAGGTTTTCTTTATAATGTCCCATTCGATATCACGTAAAGTCAAAAGATCTCCTAATGCTACTTGTCCTCTGGCCGTAATTTCAGTCAGTTTTGATTGTATTTGTTCGGGAAAATCCTGGCTTAGCGTCACCGATTCATGGAAGAAGGAAACTGGGAAATTTGTGCATGATACACGGATGGGCTTTCCGTTGGAATCCTTGCCGGGAGTCCATTTGGGAGATGAAGAAACGACCCTTGCAGCTTCTTTATCAATATCTGGATCTTTACCGAGAGTTACTTTGACATCGCGGACACTGCCATCAAGATAGACAGTAAAACTCAAGTAGACCATTCCTTCAACATTATTTTTCTTGGCGCTCTCGGGATAGACCAAATGGGCCTTAACCCACTTACTGAAATCGTTGATATCGCCTCCTTGAAAAGACGGTTTCTGTGCTGCATCATTATAATTGACCGTCTTGTTGCCATTGTTTTGACCACTCCCGTTCCAAGGTACAAACGCACTGACTGTTACAAGCAGAGTGGTAAGAATAAATAATCGTTTCATGTAAGTCGTTCCTTTATTGGTTATTAGATGTTGATTTCTGATAATCCTGCATTAAGGATCATCTTGGCAAACTCGGCCCCAGTTATGAGTCTGACACCATTGGTTTCTTGTGCCAGTCGTTTGGCATCTTCAGAGTAGTCATCACACGTAGAGATAACCCACAATAAGGAGGTATAGTCATCCGTTGTGTGATTCCTTTTATAAGAAATAATCTGCTCGACAGCCCAAGAATCGGTAATACCTATGTGCTTTTTAGCCTGGACAATAACGGCAACTTTAAGTTCTTCGAAATAAGCAATCCGATCGGCATCCCCATTCTCGGTGGGAGATTCATTTTTTGCGGGTTTCTCAATGTTCTTTCCGCCAATAGTTCTCAAATAACACTCCACTAGATTCTCGAAACTCTGGTCATTGGGAATTGCCTTGATACTTTCTAATACGGTAGAAATGGCTTTTTCGATAATATCCTCTTTCAGGTTAAGGGGTTGATTTCTGCGAACTCTTTCGACAGCATCGTCAACTAAATAACCTATGTCGGAAATATTTACGTTTGTTTGGCGTACTTTCATTCTTGAGAATAGCTCTTGTTTAGCATAATCACTTCGTGAAATATCGCTTTGAATGATTTCGACTTTACGATAGAATCCGATGTCAACAATGCGGCCATCCTTGTATTTGAGATAATTGGGTTGTTCTTCGTCAATAATTACTTTCTCATTGTTCCAATCGTATAACAGGTTGTTGTCGATAGTTTCATTCGTAAATATCACATCATCGCTAATTCGGCATACAGTAAATGTATAGGGATATGGGATAACCACAATATCTCCAGCTTTCATTTCGTTAATGAAGCGCCACAGGTTGTATCTCGTTCTACATCCAGGCTCCCAAGTTTCGTTAAACAATCCTTCAAATTGGTCCCAACCTGCTTTTAAGGTAGTCAGGTATTCTTCTGTACTAAAATCACTAAAACCAATAGA
>JAGABI010000036.1 GCA_017614715.1 Bacteroidales bacterium
AAATAGGCTATCACTACGAGTCTCTGACAACATGCAACGGGGATATTGATGCCGCCTATCAGGACTTCTGCAGAAATCTGGAAAAACTGCGAAGCTTGGTTCCCGTCAAGAGCATTTGTATGCATGGAAGTCCACGTTCGCCCTATGACAGTAAGGACATCTGGAAAAAATACGATTATCACGCTCTCGGTATTGAGAGTGAGCCGTATCTGGACACAGACTTTTCCAAGGTTTTCTATTTAACCGACACCGGTCGCCGATGGGACGGCTATATGGTGAGCGTGCGGGACAGAATCCCAAAGTATCAAGATGAATGGCAGGAGAAAGGATTGATCTTCCACTCCACTGACGATGTAATAGATGGGCTTCATGAAGGACGGATTCCGAAAAATCTGATGATTACTGTTCATCCCCAACGCTGGAATCCTGCCGGCGTCCAATGGGCAGAAGAATGGATGATGCAGAATGCAAAGAATATCGTGAAGCGGATGATTATTAAACGCAAGTACAAGTAATCGTTTTCAATGATAAAACTCCTTACAGTCATAGGCGCGCGGCCGCAGATTATCAAGGCCGCAGCTATTTCGCGTGCAGTCCGGGGACCTTTTGCCGGCCAGGTGAAAGAGAAAATACTGCATACGGGGCAGCATTATGATGCAAATATGTCTGAGGTATTCTTCTCTGAGTTGGGCATCCCTCAGCCAGATTATAATCTTGGAGTCGGCTCGGGCAGGCACGGTGAGCAGACGGCAAAAATGATTGTCGGCATAGAGCAAGTATTATTACAGGAGCGTTTCGACGGAGTGATTCTCTATGGTGATACCAATTCTACCCTTGCGGGTGTCGTTGCGGCATCCAAGCTCCATATCCCCGTGTTTCACGTAGAAGCCGGGTTGCGCTCCTTCAATATGGCCATGCCGGAAGAGATTAACCGCATTGTGTGCGACCAGTTGTCAACCATCCTGTTCACGCCTACTGAAACCGCTTATCAGAATTTGATGCGAGAAGGGTTTGGTGAATCTAAAGCCACTTTCAAAGATGGCCGCAAGCGACTTGTTTGCAATAGCGGCGATGTGATGTATGACAACAGTCTATATTTCTCTGCCATAGCCGATAAGCATAGTACTATTCTGGAACAATTGAATCTTGAGAAAGAGGGCTTCATATTGGCGACCATCCATCGCGACAACAACACCGATAATCCGGCAAGACTGACCGCCATTTTCAGGGCGTTGCTGGATATTGCAGAAGGTGCGGAGGTCAAAGTAGTTCTGCCGCTTCATCCCCGCACCGCCAAACTACTGCCGGGAAATCTTGAACTGCATGTATATGAAAGGCTGTTGAAATCCCGGCAGATCATAATGATTCCACCTGCATCATTCCTTGATATGATTGCCTTAGAGAAAAACGCCCGCCTTGTAATGACCGACAGTGGCGGCGTGCAGAAAGAAGCCTTTTTCTTTGAGCGTCCCAGCATCATTCTCCGCCCTGAAACAGAATGGATAGAGATTGTAGAGCATGGCGCCGGCACACTTGCCGATGCGGATTATGACCGGATAATAGCGGCCTACAGCGACTTTATCGACCGGAAAGTAACCTTCCCAAAACTGTTCGGCAACGGGCATGCTTCTGAAAAGATAATAAATACTGTTTGTGAATTATACGCCTGATGACTCTTGAAGAAGTTAGAATAATTGAGTTACCTAAGATTATGGATGCCCGCGGCAATCTGTCTTTCGTGGAGCAGATGAACCATATACCGTTCGAGATCAAACGGACATATTGGATTTATGATGTTCCAGGCGGTGAAGCGCGGGGCGGGCACGCTTTCCGCCAAAACAAAGAGTTCATTATTGCCTTATCTGGCTCGTTTGACGTGGTGGTTGACGATGGCGACCGTCAACAGACCTTCCAACTGAACCGCTCATATTATGGCTTGTATATCCCGAATGGATTATGGCGGTCGATTGAGAATTTCTCTACCAACTCTCTGGCTCTGGAATTTGGTTCTATTAATTATGATGGCAATGACTACATCCGGGATTATGATGATTTCTTAAAATTGAAACGCGATGGACAGATTTAGTGTGGCAGATTGCTGTCTGATAGAGTTGGACAAGCATCATAGCGACCGTAAAGGTAATCTGACAGTTGTGGAGAATGGCGTCACGCTCCCTTTTGACGTGAAAAGGGTTTATTATATGTATGATGTGCCTGGAGGAGAAAGCCGGGGCTCGCATGCCCACAAGAAATTGGAGCAGCTCATAGTTGCTGCATCAGGGTCTTTTACCGTGACTCTTGACGATGGCTCCCAGAAACGCAGTTTCTTTCTCAACAGGCCGTATCAGGGGCTCTATGTGAAGCCCGGGATGTGGCGGGACTTAGACGACTTTTCATCCGGGTCGGTATGTATGGTGTTGGCGTCCGAGATTTATGAAACTGATGACTATATCCGTGATTACAAAGAATTTCTGACATTTAGAGGATTATGATACATCAAACGGCAGATTGCCTGGCCAATGTGCCGGAATCGACAAATATCTGGCAGTTTTGTGTAGTGCTCCCCGGAGCGCAAATCGGTGAGAATTGCAATATCTGTTCGCATTGTTTCATCGAGAACGATGTGAAGATAGGGGACCATGTAACCATTAAATGCGGCGTCCAGATATGGGACGGAATAGAGCTGGAAGACAATGTAATGATTGGCTCTAACGTAACATTCACGAATGACAGATTTCCGAGATCCGGGAACAAAGACTGGACGATGCTCAGAACCCATATTTGCAAAGGTGCCACTTTGGGCGCAGGTTCTACTTTGCTCCCAGGTATCACCATAGGAGAAGGCGCAATGATTGGTGCCGGTTCCGTCGTGACAAAGGATGTCCCGGCCGGTGAATTGTGGCTTGGGAATCCTGCACGGTTTGTTAAAAAGATAGACCATTGATAATGAGCGTACCTTTTTTATCGTTAAAAGAAGTAACGGCACTGCACGGAGAGGAAATCCGAGAAGCTGCGAGGCGGGTTATTGATTATGGTTGGTACCTGCAAGGTCGTGAAAACGAACGGTTTGAGCAGAATTATGCCAAGTTTGTAGGCACGGATTATTGCGTCGGTTGTGCCAACGGCCTGGATGCCTTAATCTGGATATTCAGGGCATATATAGAATTAGGAGTCATGAATCCGGGTGATGAGGTAATAGTGCCGGCCAATACATTCATCGCCACCATACTGGCTATTACCGAGAATGGACTGACGCCCGTCTTGATAGAGCCCCGCTTCAGTACCCTTGAGATAGATGACGGGCGAATAGAAGAACGCATTACTTCCCGCACAAAGGCAATCTGCATTGTCCATTTGTATGGCCGCAACGCATATACAGATAAGATTGGTACACTTTGCAAAAAGTATAACCTTAAGCTTATTGAAGATAATGCCCAGGCACACGGATGCCGGACGGCGGACGGCAGGACAACCGGTTCTATAGGGGATGCTGCCGGACACAGTTTTTATCCCGGAAAGAATCTCGGAGCATTAGGCGATGGCGGTGCGGTTACTACTAACGATTCGGAGTTGGCCGCGACGATTCGGGCTTTGGCGAATTATGGCTCCCAGAAGAAATATGTTTTCAAATATACCGGCCGCAACAGCCGCCTGGACGAGATTCAGGCTGCTATCCTGGATGTCAAGCTCAAATATCTGGACGAGGATAATGCCCACCGCAAGGCGATAGCCAGCTATTATTATGATAATCTCCATCAAGATTTGATTACTCTCCCAGACCGGCTGCCCGACGGGCAGAATGTTTACCATCTGTTCCCTATCCTTGTGGCAGACGGCCGACGTGATGCTTTGCATAACTATCTGGCTGAACGCGGTATCGGTACAGTAATCCACTACCCCATTCCACCGCACAAGCAGGAGTGCTATGCCAATAATGCTTGGAATGTGCCACAGTTACAGCTTCCTGTTACAGAGAAAATAGCAGCAGAAGAACTCAGTCTGCCGATTGGCCCGGCTATTACGATGGAAGAGGCAAAAGTTGTTGTCGATTGCATCAATGGCTTTTAAGTCAGCGAATAATATAGAATCTTTCTTCTCGATAGTCCGCTCCGGTCTCTGGGAACGGAGTGAGAGCCTGCCATCTGATACACAACTTGACATCAATTCCCTTTATGAATTGGCAGAGGAGCAATCGGTAATCGGACTTGTGGCGGCGGGGCTGCAACACGTTGATAAAGAGTTGCTGGCCGGTCAGCAAACTTCCTTCTTCCTGGAGAAAGTGATGTCCTTGGAACACCGGAACCGCTTGATGAATCGTTTTATTGAGGTGACGACACAAAAGATGTCCGAGGAGGGAATCCGTTTTGTGGTTTTGAAGGGCCAGGGGGTTGCCCAATGCTATGAAAGGCCCCTCTGGAGGGAATCCGGGGATGTTGACATGCTTCTGGATGCCGACAATTATGAGAGAGCCAAATCGTTTCTGGCTCCTGTCGCATCCGCTGTCAAGCCCGAGGATAAAGTGGAAATGCATCAAGGGATGGTAATGGGTGCCTGGATAGTTGAGTTACACGGACGCCTTCATAATTATCTGTTTAAGAAATCTGACTTAATCATTGATCAGGTTCAGGAGGATACCTTGAACGGCAACGGTGTGCGTGTTTGGCATAATGGTGATTCTGAGGTGCTGCTCCCCTGTGCTGATAATGATGCTGTTTTTATTTTTTCACACATTATTCAGCATTTTTTCCCCGGAGGCATAGGACTGCGTCAGATATGCGACTGGTGCCGTATGCTCTGGACTTTCCGGGAGACGATAGACCGCCCGTTGCTTGAAAGCCGCATCCGCCGGATGGGTTTTATGACGGAATGGAAAGCTTTTGCTGCGTTTGCAGTTAATGATCTTGGAATGCCCGCCGAGTCTATGCCGATGTATGATCCGGCAAGTTTCTGGCACAGGAAAGCACGACGCATCAAGGCTCTGGTTCTGGATGAAGGTAATCTTGGCCATAATCGCGCCGGCTTTAAGAGGTACCCTCTTTTAATTCGCAAAACCATCGCCGTTGAGCGACGAATAAGTAAATTCCTACACCGTTTCCCTTTGTTCCCGGCGGACGCATTACATGCCTCTGTTCGCGGGGCTTGGGCCAGGGCCAAGGTGTTGGCAGCGAGGAGGGTAGAACGATAAGTCTATGATTAAGATGATTATTGTAAAAAAGTTATAATTTTGTAATTTATTATTTTCATTATTATGATTTTAAGACATCGGTTAACTGGAGGGTCTGTAATTGTTGCAGTTATGCTGCTGGCGTCTTGCGTCAGCACTAAGCAGGTGGCATACCTGCAGGATATGACGCACGGCACACAAATAGAGCTGGAGAACAAGTTTGAGGCTGTGATAAGCCCCTATGACGAGCTCACAATCATTGTCTCCTGCTCCGACGAAGAACTCTCCAATCCATTCAACCTGCATAGAGGCCAGGGCGGGAGTAATAATATGCTAGGCGGTAATCGTTATTTGGGATACCTGGTAGATCAGTACGGCAACATCAATTTCCCTGTACTTGGAGAGATTCACGTAGCCGGCCTCACAAGGCTCAAGCTCCAGGAACTGATTCGCGCCAGATTGATATCTGGTGGCTACATAGATGACCCTTTTGTAATGGTCCGCTTCCAGAATTTCAAGATTTTCTTTCTCGGCTCCAACGGGGGCAGGGCCATCAGCATAGATAACGAACGCTGTACTTTCCTGGAGGCTCTGGCGCTCTCCGGAGACCTTAACGTATATACCAACAGAAGCAAAATTGCGGTGATGCGCGAGGTTGACGGCAAGATGGTTATGCGCTATCTTGATCCACGTTCTTCAGAGGTTTTCAACGACCCGTTCTTTATGCTCCAGCAAAACGACTTTATAATTACCCGAGACCGTGAATACAAGAATTTCCTTGAGTCTTCGAACCAGTTGGTAGCGGCCTTGGGCATTGTTTCTTCGATGACCAGTTTTGCCTCGCTAATCGGGACAATATTTTTGTTAAACAAGGATAAGGACTAATGACACAGGATGCCTCTCAAAACGACCTTACGTTCCTTGACAAAAAGGACGCCAATTCCCTAACACTCAAGGATATATTATTCACAGTCCTGCGCAACCTGCACTGGCTTCTGCTTTTTGCGGCCATTGGCGGAGCCGCTGGCTGGTATTATGCCGACCGCAGCAACCGAATCTACGAGAGCCACGCAAAAATCAAGATTTACGAGACCACGGAGAACACAATAACCGCCCAGTTGGAACGTGCCATACAACTGCGCCGCCGTGCCACTTCCAGGTTCTTGAATGACGAGATTATCATATTGAAGTCAGAAACTGCCATGCTCGAGACAGCGCGGCGTCTCAATCTGAACACGTCATATTTCTATGAGACCCGGATTGTCAAGAGGATGAAGGATTTATACAAAAACTCCCCCATCGAGGCTGAATTGCCGGACTTAAATGAGAGGGATTATGCTTCTTTCTCTGTTACTATAAGCAGGGATTCTGTCTTCACCGTCAGTATCGGTGAAGAGGAGCCTGTAACAGGTCGTCTTTCTGACACCGTCTCCACCCGTTTAGGACGTATCTGCATCAAGCCCACATGGGCACTGCGTGAAGAATATCTGGACATCCCCATCAAGGTGGTACGTCGTAACATATACGATGTTGCCGCACACTACAAGGGTGCCGTCTCTGCAACCCGCGGTGCCGAATCCGACGGCATCATCAATCTTTCCCTGACTGACAGATCCCCGGAGAGGGCGGCTGACATTCTCAACACAATGATTTCGGTGTATAACGAGAATGCTATTGAAGACAAGAAGGCTGTGATTATGCAGACATCTGAATTCATCAACAGCCGTGTCGCCCAGCTGGATGCCGAACTCGGTTCCCAAGAGGCTAAGATAGCCAATTTCAAGAAGGAGCACCAGTTGCTCAACGTAGAGGAATTTGGCCAGACATATATGGAAGCAAGCAAAGCCTCCGCAGAAGAGTCGGAGCGGTTGCGGAACCAGATTTCCCATGCCAGGTATCTGCAATCCCTCGCCGATTCCAATTCAGAGAATAAGCTATTTCCGGTGACCATCGATATCGATGATGAAAATATCCGCCAGACAATATCCGATTTTAACAAACTTGTCCTGAAATTGGATAAATATAAGGAAAGCGGCACCACGAACAACCCGGTTGTTCAGAATATGCAGCTGGAGCTCACCTCGTTGAAGAGTAACCTTCATCAGCTCATAGAGTCTTATATCGGTGCTCTTGAGCAGAAAATCGTGAGTGTAGAGATGGCGGGGGAGAAAGCCCGGGCCAAGATCAGTTCTGTACCCACAGGCCAGCAATATGTGGATAATATCGCCCGCGTTCAGGGCATCAAAGAGGCCCTCTACTTAACACTGCTCACAAAACGTGAGGAGTTGCTTATAAGCCAGCCGGCCATTGAGGGTAAGGCCGGCATTATTGACAGGGCACGGGTGAATCCTGTACCTGTCTCTCCGAATACCAAACGCATAATTCTGATCGGCATCCTGCTGGGCCTGATGGTTCCTGTAGCCATATTCTTCCTGCGCAGGGTTTTGGATACGAAAATCCGTTTCCGCAAGGATGTGGAGAATTATATTTCCTTGCCAATATTGGGTGAGATACCCAGCAAACCCAAGAAGGATGACCGTAAGATTGTGGTGTCCGACAAGAGCCGGGATGCGGTAGCGGAGGCTTTCCGAATACTCAGAAGCAATCTGGAATATACCCGTAATCCGGACGGAAAGGCAACTTGCTACATGATGCTGTCGCTGATGGAGGGGTCCGGAAAGACCTTCCTCTCTTCTAACATAGCGACCAGCCTGGCGATGATTGGCAAGCGGGTAGCCCTGCTGGATTTGGACTTGCGCAAGGGCACTCTGACCCGCAATTTCAATTTGCGCAAGCAGGAGGGAATGTCAGATTATCTTTCTGGCAAGACAGACGACTACGCATCGCTGGTACGGCATGACGTGGTAGCTCCGGGGGTAGATTTGATTAGTTCGGGACCCATCCCTCCAAATCCGGCCGAACTGCTGTCGAGCCCGCGACTTGATAAACTTTTTGACTGGCTGCGTGAGAAATACGAATTTATTTTGATTGATGCCGTACCTGCAGGCATTGTCGCGGACTCCAGCATCTTGAAACGATTAGCCGACCTGACGATATTTGTTATTCGCTCCGGCCGCGTTGATAAACGCATGTTGCCTGATTTGCAAGCACTGAGCGACCGTGGTGACTATCCCAATATGATGATTTTGTTGAACGACGTCAACTACAAGAAACGCAGGTATTACTATAATCGTTACGGATACGGTTACGGTTACGGTTACGGCTATGGCTACGGACATGGATATGGTTATGGCTACGGCTATGGCCACCAGTACGGCTACGGAAATAGCGACGATACAACCGAAGAAGAAAACAAGGCATAAGAAATAATATGGGAAACGTTAAAATTGCTGTAATAGGCCTTGGATATGTCGGCCTCCCGCTGGCAAGGCTGTTCTCCACCAGGTTTGAGACTGTGGGGTATGATTTGAACTCACGCCGCGTAGAGGCTTTGATGGCAGGGCACGATGACACGCTGGAGGTGCCTGATTCTCTTTTGCAGGATGCAATCCATAAGCATGGCTTCCGGTGTACTTCTGATTTGGAAGAGATTCGCAGTTGCAACTTCTATATCGTAGCAGTGCCTACCCCTGTGGACCGCAACAACAATCCCGATTTAACACCTCTCTACAAAGCGTCCGAAACGGTGGGCAAGGTCATATCCAAAGGTGACATCGTGGTTTATGAGAGCACCGTGTATCCAGGTGTGACAGAAGATGAGTGTATTCCTGTAATCGAGAGAACTTCCGGCCTTGTATTCAACAAAGATTTCTTTGCCGGCTACAGTCCCGAACGCATCAACCCGGGCGACAAGGAACATACTGTAGAAAAAATCCTTAAAATCACATCCGGCTCAACTCCTGAAGTGGCGGATATCATAGATAAAGTTTACAATACCGTCCTTGTAAACGGTACGCACAAGGCGCCTTCAATAAAAGTGGCAGAAGCCGCCAAGGTCATCGAGAACAGCCAGAGAGACATCAACATAGCCTTTGTAAACGAGCTCTCAAAGATTTTCACACTTATGGGAATTGACACCAAGGATGTTCTTGATGCTGCCGGGACCAAGTGGAACTTCATCAAAATGAATCCCGGACTTGTGGGCGGCCACTGCATCAGCGTTGACCCTTATTATCTGGCCCAGTGCGCCCAGCGTCTTGGTTACAATCCGGAAATCATTCTGGCAGGACGCAGGATGAACGACGGCATGGGTGCTTACGTAGCCAGCCAAACTGTGAAGTTGATGCTCAAGAAGGGTATCCAGGTGCTGCACAGCGATGTCCTTATCATGGGCTTTACGTTTAAGGAGAATTGCCCCGACGTCCGCAATACCCGCATTATCGATATCTACCGCGCCCTTGAGGAGTACAATGTCAACATTACCGTATATGACCCATGGGCCAATCCGGCTGTGGTGAAGAAGGTGTACGGCATCGATATAGTGAGTGAGCTCCCAAAAGAGAAATTCGACTGCGCAATAGTGGCGGTCGGCCACCGCGAGTTCCGCAAGCATGAGGTGGACATGGATTCTATCCTCAAACCCACACATGTTATTTACGACGTCAAGGGTATTATGCCCAGGGAGATAATTGACGGCAGGTTATAATTATGGCAAATTTTGCATTGATAGGGGCTGCGGGCTATATAGCACCCCGCCATTTGAAAGCGATAGCGGACACCGGCAACAACCTGGTGGCTGCATACGACAAGTTTGACAGTGTGGGAAGACTGGACAGTTCATTCCCGGAGTGCTCTTTCTTCACCGAACAGGAGCAGTTTGACCGTTTCTGTTCCAAGGTCAAAGGTACTCCGGAACAGATTGACTGGCTGAGTATCTGCACCCCTAATTACACTCACGACGCTTTTATCCGCTACGGATTGCGTCTGGGTGCGGATGTTATATGCGAGAAGCCGGTAGTTCTGAATCCGTGGAACCTTGAGTCCCTGATGAGGGAAGAGGAGCAGACGGGGCGCAAAGCGTACAACATTCTTCAACTGCGCCTGCACGACAGCATCGTCGCGCTAAAGAAGAAGATAGACGAGGGGCCTGCAGACAAGATATATGACGTGGATCTGACTTACATCACTTCACGTGGCAAATGGTATTATTCTTCCTGGAAGGGAAACAACCACAAGAGCGGCGGAGTGGCTACCAATATCGGCGTGCATTTTTACGATATGCTGCAATGGGTGTTCGGACCTGTGGAGCAAAACATTGTGCATGTGATGAGCTTTGACCGGGTGGCCGGATTCCTTGGTCTGAAGAAGGCCAGGGTGCGCTACTTTTTGAGCATCAATGCAGAATGCCTGCCTCCGAATGCCGTGCAGGGTGAGAAGAAGACCTATCGCACCCTTAATATAGACGGCGATGAATTTGAATTCAGCGCGGGATTCACTGAGCTACACACCAAGAGCTATATGAACATCCTTTCAGGCAAAGGCTTCCGCATAAGCGAGGCTCTCCCCTGCATAAGCATTGTCCATGACATCCGCAACGCACGGCCGATAGGCCTTGTGGGTGACTATCACCCTCTCGCAGCGCTGCCTCTGGCAAAACATCCTTTCGGCTGGGACGATGTAAGGTATTAATTTACTGAAGCTATGGCAGATAAGATTCAGATGGTGGACCTGCGTGGGCAGTACCTCAAAATAAAAGATGAGGTGGACAGCGCCATGATGCGCGTCATTGACCAGACTGCATTTATCGGCGGCCCCGCCGTCAAAGAGTTCGCCGCCCATCTGGAAGAATACCTCGGGGCACCCCACGTGATACCATGTGCCAACGGCACCGATGCCCTTCAGATTTCCCTGATGGCACTTGACCTCAAGCCCGGTGATGAGGTGATTGTTCCCGCATTCACTTATGTTGCTTCTGCAGAAGTTATCGGGCTGCTGGGACTTACGCCGGTGATGGTGGATGTTGACCCCCGCACTTTCAATATCAGCGTTGATGCACTACCAGGAGCGCTCTCCTCACGGACAAAGGCCATCATCCCGGTGCATCTGTTCGGCCAGAGCTGCGATATGGAACCGCTGCTCGCCTTTGCCAGGGAACATAACCTTTACGTTATTGAAGACAATGCCCAGGCTATCGGGGCAGAATATACCTTCAGCGACGGCCGCAGGGCAAAGACCGGTACGATGGGAACTATCGGATGCACATCGTTCTTCCCTTCAAAGAATCTGGGATGCTTTGGTGACGGCGGAGCTATCATTACCTCCGATGACTTTCTTGCAGAGAAATTGCGTATGATTGCCAATCACGGGCAGAGAGTAAAATACCATCACGATTTGATAGGGTGCAACTCCCGTCTGGATACCCTGCAGGCGGCGGTGCTGGATGTCAAGCTCAAACATCTCGATGAATACTGCCAGGCCCGCGCTACTGCCGCTGCATACTACACGACCCGATTTAAAGATATTGACCCTGGGGGACGATGGCTTCAGACTCCGGTAGAGAGTCCTTGGAGCACTCATGTTTATCACCAGTACACCATTAAAGTTGTCTCCAATAATCGGGACAATTTGAAAGCGTATCTTGCAGAACAGGGCATTCCGAGTATGGTTTACTATCCTCTGCCACTCCAGCAGCAAGAGGCCTTCAAGCACATTACTCGCGCTGCCGGTTCCCTGGATAATTCCAGCGAATGTGCCCGCTGCGTTCTGTCGCTTCCTATGCATACAGAAATCACCAAGACCGTTCAAGACCGGGTTGTTGATGCGGTCATCTCATTTTTTCAATAATATTGAAGCGCACCGGGAAAGACAGTCTTCTTTATTCAGATTCCCTGCATCGGATGGCCTACGCCACCGATGCTTCTATTTATCGTGAGATACCCGCTGGCGTAGCATACCCTACAAGCGAAAATGATATCGTCTCCCTCCTGGCAGAAGCCCGCCGGAGGGAGACATTTATTATACCCAGGGCTGCTGGGACTTCCATTGCCGGGCAGGTTGTAGGGAGCGGCATCGTCATTGATATCAAGGCCTGGAACAAAATTCTTGAAATCGATCCAGAAAAGCGCACAGCCAGGGTACAGCCGGGCGTCGTCCGGGACGAACTGAACCTGGAGCTGAAGCCCTACGGTCTTTTCTTCAGCCCTGAGACCTCCACCAGCAACCGTTGCTGCATAGGGGGTATGTTTGGCAACAACTCCTGCGGCACACACTCCCTGATTTACGGCAGCACCAGGGATCATGTCATAGCCTGCAAAGGGATATTGTCGGACGGAAGCGATTTTGATACTGAGCGGCTGGAGGAGACAGGTTATATTGAACAGAGGCCGCTGTTGGGAAAGGTTATCTCGCTGCTTGAGGGATGGGCCGCCGATGCACAAACCAGAAAACTGATCAGGGATAATTTCCCCGATGCCTCACTGAGGCGGCGCAGCTGCGGCTATGCAATTGACGAGGCGCTGGAAGCTTTGCCCCACAGCCGGGGCGCTGCTTTGTGTAAGCTTCTCGCCGGAAGCGAAGGAACGCTGGCCTTCA
This sequence comes from Bacteroidales bacterium, assembly GCA_017614715.1. Classification (GTDB taxonomy): domain Bacteria; phylum Bacteroidota; class Bacteroidia; order Bacteroidales; family UBA932; genus Equibacterium. The sequence continues at coordinate 12,656 of JAGABI010000036.1, forward strand.
TTTCAGAGATAACCTTGTCGCTGGATACGCTGCCACCTGCGGAGAAGATGGTGGTTTGCGCACACTGCAGTTCACTGCAGGACAGCTTCCAGGCAAATCTGGTAGCTTTGAGGCACAACCCTGCCGCAGTGGAGCTTATGGACGGAAAAATCCTCGAACTGAGTTACCAGAATCAGGAACAGAGGCGCAATGCCAACTTCATCTCCGGGATTCCCGAAGCATTACTGATAGCCGAATTCCGTGCTGACAGCCGTGCCAATCTCGATGCCCTGGCCGATGCCTTTGAACGGGATGCCCTCGGATGCGGGCTGGTTTATGAATGCAGCCGCGTCTATGGCTCTGACGTGGAAAAAGTCTGGGCCTTGCGCAAGGCCGGACTGGGCGTGTTGAGCGGCATGAAGGGGGATGCGAAACCTGTGGGAGTGATTGAAGATACCGCAGTTGCTGCCGAGCGCCTTCCTGACTATATGAAAGATTTCCGCGCTATGCTGGAGCGCCTGCACACCTCTTGCGTATTCTACGGCCACATCAGTACCGGAGAGCTGCATTTAAGACCGATAATCAACATAAAGACAGCAGAGGGAAGAAAGCTTTTCCGTAAGATAGCAGAAGAGACGGCCCTCCTGGTACGCAAGCACAAGGGAAGCCTCAGCGGGGAGCACGGGGACGGTCGTCTCCGCGGGGAATTCATCCCGCTGATGTATGGGGAAGAGGTTTATTCCCTGATGAGGGATTTGAAACGGTGCTGGGACCCGGACGGAGTGTTCAACAAGGGCAAGATAATAGATTCGCCACCGATGGACGAGTGGCTGCGTTTTGCCGTGGGACAGCGTTACAGCATTGAAGATTCTCTGAATTCAGACAAGACATGTTATAACTGGCGGGCGGAATTCGATGAATGCAAGGTCGAGGGAGCCAGCGGGGTACGCTCACAGGCACACGCACTTATGTGTTCCATAGAGCAGTGCAACGGGGCTGGCGCGTGTCTGAAGTCACCCCGGATGGGTGGCACTATGTGCCCTGCATACCAGGTTTCCCGGGATGAGACCAAATCCACCCGTGCCCGGGCAAACATCCTCAGAGAGGTTTTAACCCGGGAGAAGTCGCCATTATCTGTACCGGAACTCTCAGAGGTCCTCGATTCGTGCCTGGCGTGCAAGGCCTGCAAGTCGGAGTGCCCGTCCAGCGTAGATATGGCACGGTTGCGCTCAGAAGTGCTGCAACAGAAATACGACCGCCACGGCACACCTTTCCGCTCATGGATGGTGGCACGGATGGCCGCTGTGGAGTCGATTGGGGCGGCTGTGCGCCCCCTGTACAATCTCTTTGCAAGGTGGAGGCCGTCTGAGACATTCATCAAGCGTATTGTCGGTTTTGCGGCGGAGCGTCATATCCCCGGCCTGAGCCGTCGCAGCATGAGGTATCTGGTGAGCCGGGAGTGCCGCCGTATTTCTTCGTCAGGGCGAAAAGTGTACCTTTTTGCCGACGAATTTACAAACCGTCAGGAGGCTGAACTGGGTCTTACTTTTGCACGGCTGCTGATGCATCTGGGCTATTCGGTTGAAATTCCAAGGCACGTAGAGAGCGGTCGGGCCGCCTTCTCAAAAGGATGCCTGCATCTGGCAAAGAAATACGCCGTGCGCAATGTCCGGCTACTCTCCGGCAAAGTGAGCGAAGAGACACCTCTTGTGGGCATAGAGCCATCTTGCATACTCTCCTTCCGCGATGAGTATCCGGATATAGTCCCCGCACAAATGCGCGACGGTGCAAAAGCCTTGGCCTCCTGCTGCCTGCTGTTCGATGAATTCATATTGAGAGAGGTCGCTGCCGAACGCATCTCCATGACAGCTTTCAAGACTGTGGATGCCGAAATCTGGCTACACGGCCACTGCCACCAGAAATCTCTCGTAGGAATAGAAAAATGTGCCGAGCTGTTGCGCCTCATTCCCGGCGCCAAGATAAACGTCATACCCTCCGGGTGCTGCGGCATGGCTGGTTCGTTCGGCTATGAAAAAGAACACTACGCCACATCGATGGCCATCGGGGAAATGGTCTTGTTCCCCGCCGTGCGCAAAGCAGTTCAAGAGGCAAAAAGAGAGGTCATCATAGCCGCACCCGGCACCTCCTGCCGCCAGCAAATCCTCGACGGTACCGGAGTAAAAGCAGTGCACCCCATCGAAATCCTCTACAGATCGATTATCGGCTAACCCCAGGCACCACAAAAAACCCGCTTCAGCGACGAGCCTCAAGCCCCCCGTCCCACGGAAGGGGGGTGCGGGGGGAAGGTAGAAATAAGTGCCACATGGTGGCACCACAAAAAAACCCGCATCGTTGCGGCCGGCGCTCTGCGCCGCGGGGGTC
>JAGABI010000037.1 GCA_017614715.1 Bacteroidales bacterium
ATTAATTGGTGTGTTCGGATAGGGCTTCAATAAGACAAAACGAAATGAAGCCCTACAGCCTCGCTCATCATTATGAAAGTGGATAGCTGCATATCTGTTTCGCCTCGCTCTATTAGAGCAACATACTCGCGTTTCTTACCAATCCTTTCCGCAACGTCTTTCTGCGTGAGCCCTGCCTTAATTCTTGCATTTTTAATACACTCTGCATAATACCAGGCTCTCGATTTGGCATTGAACTCGTCCCTGCTCCTAGTCCCCTCCTTTCCATATCTATCATCCAGATCGTCATTTACCGTGGGCAACTGAGTAATCTTATGCATATCAAGTTTACGTTCCATAATGTCCTTAGTTCTGTTCTAGTGATTGTAATATGTTTTCCGCTTTTTGTATTTGTGCGCGATAGTCTTTTGTTGACTTCTTTAAAAAACCGTTTAACATCAATACCTGCTTCGCTTCAATTATGTTAGGGTTATCAACGGCAAACAAAAGAACCCTATACTCGTTTTCGACGCTAATTCTCAATTCGTAGAAATCTGTTCTTTCCAGTTTTTTAACGAACTTCGCACTAATTACCCCTCTACTAATGAGGATGTTTGTCACATAATCCAATTTCTTGAGCACAGTTTCTGGTAACGAAGCAACAAAGTCTTCATAAGCGGCAGTCTTCGTCAAGGTCCTCATCGCAAATGTAATATATTTATTACCAACCAACAAATAAACTATCTCTGCAAAGATGATTATCCAAGCCATCCGAAACAGAAATGTTCAGACTTTCTGGTGATTGTTATCTGTTTTTAAACAATCCTTGAGCTTAAAACACTGAAACAGAGACAATCTCACCTCTATAAGATTGTCCCTATTGTACGTTTTTAAAATATCATAACAACTGGCCGGCAAAGCGCTCGCGGCAGCAAAAGTTCCGAAGGCACTTGCGTCGATAACGTCCCTGCAAAACGGACGTTATCGTCAATAATGGCCGTAAATGCAGATAACGTCCCAGAGAACGGGACGTTATCTACACTTATGAGGTAAACTATTATCCGAAATCGGACGGCAATTGCTATACCATGCCGCTGAAGCCCATGAAGGCGAGGGCCATGATGCCGGCGGTGATGAGGGCGATGGGGATGCCCTTGAAGGGTTTGGGGACGTCGCTGACCTCCAGTTGTTCACGGATTGCGGCGAACAGGGTAATGGCCAGGCCAAAACCTATGGCCGATGCAATTGCAAACACCACCGACTCGCCCAGATTGAGCATGTGGGTCTCTCCGCCGAAGGTGAACTGCTTCTGAACCACCATCAATGCCACGCCCAGCACGGCGCAGTTAGTGGTGATCAGCGGCAGGAAAATGCCCAGCGACTGATAAAGCGCAGGACTGATTTTCTTGAGAATGATCTCAACCATCTGCACTAACCCGGCGATGACCAGGATAAAGGTCACCGTCTGCATATAGACCATATTGAGCGGCATGAGCACATAGTACTGCAGCAGCCAGGTGACGCAGGTGGCCAATGCCATGACAAAGGTAACAGCGAGGGACATGCCCACGGCGGTGTTTACCTGCTTGCTGACACCCAGGAACGGGCAGATGCCCAGGAACTGGGACAAGACGATATTATTGACAAATATCGCGGATACCAATATCAGAAGAATTGTCATAGCCTATATCCTCCCCTGAGTTAACTTGTTGAACAAAGCCATCAACAGACCCAGCACCAGGAACGCACCCGGAGCGAGCACGAATACCAGGATGCCGTCGCCGCCCGTGAAACTCCAGCCGAACAGCGACCCGCTGCCCAACAGCTCGCGAACGAGGCCGATAATGGTGAGCGACAGAGTGAAACCCAGACCGATACCCAGGCCGTCACACGCCGAATCCAAAACGGTATTCTTGTTGGCGAACGCCTCTGCACGGCCAAGCACAATGCAGTTAACCACAATCAGCGGGATAAACAGGCCCAGCGTCTCGTAAAGCGACGGCAGGTAAGCCTGCATCAGCAGCTGGATGATGGTCACGAAGGCCGATATGATGACGATATACGACGGGATGCGGACCTTATCGGGTATATACTTGGCGAGCGCGGAAATCACCATATTAGAGAGTGTCAGCACCACCAGGGTAGCCAGACCCATACCCATACCGTTGAGCGCAGATGTGGTAGTACCCAGCGTGGGGCACATACCCAGCACCAGCACAAAGGTGGGGTTGTCTTTGATAAGACCTTTCTTTATAAGATCGATTCTACTCATCGTTTTCTCCTTCGCCGACCTGCGGCGTCGCTGAGCTCACTGCATCGGTAGAGGATCCTGTTGCAGCAAGATAGACATTATATGCTTTGGCCACGGCTTGCGTAAAGGCCCTGGAGGTTATTGTAGAAGCGGTAATGGCATCCACATCGCCACCATCCTTGCTCACCGCGAGGTTATACTCAGACGGTTTTTTGCCCACGAACTGAGTGCGGAAATAACTCTCGTCGTCTGTCATCTTGGCCCCCAGGCCGGGTGTTTCGCTGTGCGAAATAACCGCGGTGGAGTAAATCCTTCCGTCACCGGAGAAGCCAACCATAAGATTGATGGGGCCGCCAAAACCGGTAGTTACAGACTCTATGGCATAACCGACTATGCTGTCCCCAACCATGGCTTTATGTACAAGATATTCCGTTCCGTCAAGGATAACGGCAGTATCCACCGGCGCCCCCTCAAACGCGGGAACGACCTGCGCGATGGCGCGCTCCGTCTTCTGTTCCTGCACCCTGGCGATACGTTTTGCCGTCATGGCATTGACGCTTGACAGCAGCGCCGCGCACACCAGACAGATGGCGCCCAGCGAAATCAGCATGTTTCTCAAAGAAGATTCCAATTTTTCCATATCCAGATCCTCCTTAAGCGGCAAACCGTTTGGGTTTGCAATATTTGTTGAGCAGCGGCACGGTGGCGTTGGCAATCAGGATTGCGAACGAAACACCCTCCGGATAAGAACCGAAGTAACGTATCAACACCGTAAGCAAACCTATCAGCACACCGTAAATTATCATACCGATGTTGGTCATAGGAGATGTTACATAGTCGGTTGCCATAAAAATCGCACCCAGCAGCAGACCGCCGGAGAGCAGGTTGAATACCGGACCGGTAAACTTAGTAGGGTCAGCCAGTGAGAAGATGGTTGTCAGCACCGCTACGGTACCCAGTATGGCCACAGGAATATACGGTTTGATGACCCGGCGCACCAGAAGATATACGAAGCCTATGATCAGTGCCAATGCCGATGCCTCACCCGCCGAACCGCCGGCAAGGCCAAAGAATGCCTGCCAGCCGCTCAACCCGTTCTCAGCGATAATCTGGCTTACTGGGATGGGCGGATTTGCATGGAGACCCTCTTGGATCTGTGCCAGCGGAGTCGCACCGCTGAAAGCATCTATCGGAAGCCAGCTATGCGGCGCAACCCAGTTAGTCATAGCCACCGGGAACGACACCAGCAGGAATACGCGACCAAAGATTGCAGGGTTGAAGATATTCTGACCCAGACCGCCAAAGCACATCTTTGCGATGCCGATGGCGGCAAGACCGCCCACAAAAGCAACCCACCAGGGGGCAGCCGGCGGCAGATTGAGCGCCAGCAAAACACCCGTAACCACGGTGGCGGAGATGCAGGGAATTTCACGGCCGCGGAGATACTTCTCAATGAGATACTCGCAGCCAACGCATGTAGCAACGCAGACCAGCAGCAGCAACAGCGCGTTCCAACCATAGAACAGCAGCGAAACCAGCGTTGCGGGAGCGAGTGCAATGAGCACATCGTTCATCAAGACCTGGGTAGTGGTCTTGTTCTGGAAATGCGGAGAAGGGGAAACTATAAGTTTTGCCATATCAGATCCTCCTATTTTTTAGCCCTCGAACGGATGATTTTCATCACCTCTGCCTTGGATGTACGCACTATGTCCAACAACGGAATATGCGCCGGGCATGTGGACTGGCAACAGCCACATTCGATGCAGTCATAAATCTTGTTCTCTTCCAGGGCGGCATAGTCACCGATTCTCCCCAGACGATTCATAAGCCAGGGCTCCAGCCCCATAGGGCAGGCCTGTGTGCAACGGCCGCAACGGATGCAGACCGTCTCCGGGGTACGGGCCGTCTGCTCCGGGGTGAGTACCAGCAGGCAGGAAGAACCCTTCTGGGTGGTTGCCTCCAGGTTAGACACCGCCTTACCCATCATCGGGCCGCCGGAAATCACCTTTGCCGACTCCATGGGGAGGCCGCCAACCGAATCCAGGATGGCCGAGATGGGGGTACCGATGCGGACCAGATAGTTTTTCTGTACCGGCAGGCACTCGCCTGTCACAGTCATAACACGCTCAACGAGCGGCCTGTCCTTCTGAACTGCCTGATATACAGCATAGGCAGTGGCGACATTCTGCACCACGCAACCGGTCTCGATGGGCAGTCCGCCGGAAGGGACCCTGCGGCGGGTAATGGCGTCTATAAGCTGCTTCTCGCCCCCCTGCGGATATTTCTTCTTCATCTTCACCACATCGATGCCGACATAGCGGAGAGTGGCTTCGCAGAGGGCGTCGAAAGCCTCTGGCTTATTCTCTTCAACGGCAATAACCACCATCTCCACCCCCAGCACACGGGCCATGACACGGGCGCCAAGCACAATTTCGTGGGAATGTTCACGCATCAGGCGGTCGTCGGCGGTCACATACGGCTCGCACTCTGCCGCGTTTATTATAAGATATTCCGCCTTCTTGTCCTTTGGCGGAGCCAGCTTGATGTGAGTGGGGAAGGTTGCACCGCCCATACCCACTACGCCGGCCTTTTTAATCTTCTCCAGCAATTCTTCCGGAGAACCTTTAATATCCCTCTCGACACGGTCGGAGGTCGCGATGCCATCTGCATATTCATCCCCCTCGACATCAATGCATACATGCAACACCATATTGCCGGCCAGATCGGCGCGCGGCTCCACTGCGGTGACCGTGCCGCTCACTGAGGAGTGCACGAAACCCGACACAAATCCGGTCGGGGTACCTATCACCTGCCCCACCTTCACCTTGTCTCCCTTCTCAACCACAGGGGTGGCAGGAGCGCCCAGGTGCTGGGCCATGGAGATGGCAACCTTTGCAGGAATCGGGAACTGCTCTATTGCGGCATCTTTTGCAAGTTTATGCTCTGCCGGATGGACGCCGCCTATCCTGAATGTTCTGTATTTCATACTATCTCTCCTCCCTGATTAGAATTCGAGCTCTATTACATCGTCGTTATCCACCGGTTCGGGCTGCACCTGAGGTTCTACCTTGGGATCAACCTTAGGTTCTACTGTGGGTTCTGCCTTGGGTTCGGGTTCGAACACTACCTCAGGCTCAACCGGCTTGGGTAACGGCCTGCGGGTTCTCTTAGGAGCTGCGACGGGGGCCTCCGAGAACAAGGATGCCTCCTCAATCTTCTGTGCGGGTTCGGCTCCGGTTTCAGCAGCCGGTTTCGCCTTTTTAGTTGTCCTTGTCCGTTTAGGCTTGGGGGCAGGCTCCGGAACTTCTACGGTTTCCTCTGAAGCCTTGGGTGCATCATCCGCTTTAGTCTCGGCCTTCGGAACCTCTACAGTCTTGGGTGCTTCCTCTGCTTCAGTTTCCGGCTTTGGAGCCTTTACTCTTCTCTTCGCCGGCTTGACAGCCTTCTCCACCTTGGGCTCAGCCTTGGGGACCTCTACAGTTACCTCTGCTACCTTGGGATCCTCCTCCATTATCGGTTCGGGCTTAGATGCCTCTGCAGGCTCCGGTGACGGAGCGGGCTCGGCCTCCCCGGCCGGCCCCTCTATCACTACCGGTGCAGGCTTGATCTCCTCAGCGGGCTTCTCAGCTGCTGCCGATTCAGGCTTCACGAGTTCTTCTGCGGGCTTCGGCATCTCTGCCTCCGGCTTGGGCACAACAGGTTTCTCTACGGGCTTGGGTGCCTCCTCTGCCTTGACTTCCGGCTTCGGTGCCGCCACGGGTTTTTTATCCGGTTCAACCTTCGGAGCATCTGCATCCTTAGGTTTCACTTTAAAGCGGGCTGCAGAGCGCATCGGTGGCTTAGGAGCCTCAACTTCAGGCTCCGGTTCTACGCCGGTGGCCTCTTTTGCGCCCATCTTTATATTGAGCTTTGAACCAATCTTTGAGCCGATCTTTGAACTTGTTATTATACCTGTAATGGATTTGACCTTTTCTGTCACTATCGATACAACCCTCGCAACCAGATTTTTCTCCGCCACGGGTGCAACTTCAGCTCCAACTCCGGATTCGGGCATATCCACCGCCGACTCTTCCTTTACAACAGCCGCCCTGCGGACGGGGAAGTTAAATTTGTGGATTGCTCCGGTAGGGCACTCCTCCACGCACTTGGTACAGAGTTTACACTTCTCGGGATCTATCCAGGCCAGGTTGTCCTCCACCACAACGGCATCGTGAGGGCATACCTTCGCGCACTTGGAACAACCTATGCACGCCGCCTTGCAAGCCTTGCGGGCAACGGCGCCCTTGTCCTTGTTGTTGCAGACAACCACAACCTTGAGACCGCGGGGACCTTTTGCACGCAGATCGATGACCCCCTTGGGGCAAACCTTGGTGCACGCGCCGCAACCGGTACACTTGCTCTCGTCCACAACCGGCAGGCCCGTCTCCGGATTCATGCTGATAGCGCCAAACTTGCAGGCAAGCGCGCAGTCACCACCCCCCAGGCATCCAAAGCGGCAGGCGGTGTCCCCACTATAGAGCGACCCTTTGACCTTACAGGAGGCGTATCCGTCGTAGATATTAACCGTGGGGCGGTTTTCACAGGAGCCGTTACACTTTACAACGGCCACCTTTGGCGCAGCAACAGGCGCCGTCTTACCAAGCAGGGCAGCTATCTTGTTCATGGTTTCGCTACCCCCCACCGGACATTGCGCATCGCCAAACTCATCCATAGCGACCAGTTTGGTAGCGAAATCACGGCAGCCTGCACAGCCGCAGCCACCGCAGTTTGCCCCGGGAAGCAGCGCCTCCACATCATCTATGCGGGCGTCCTCCTCGACCTTGAATCTCTTAGCTACGGCAAAAAGGATTGCTGCAACCAGCAACCCTATCGCAGTAAGAGTGATGACTGTAATTAGTATCGGATTCACACTAGTATAAGTTATGGTTCAATTGAAAAAACGAATTCCCTCTCTAATTTATCTTTATAAAGAGCAAATATAATATAATAAATCGCCACGGACAACAAAGATAGCAGTCCAACATACAATTGTTCCAATCCGCAAGCGCTAAAACAGAGTATCGCAGCCAGTAAAACCAGCAGGGGAAGACCGTAGGCGAAGATTACCGCCTTCATTCCCATGGCCGCGGAGAGCACCAGATGTACATTGTCCCCCTCCTTGTATCCGGCCGTTGCGGTTGCCAGGGTCTGGGGAATTACAATAATGCGCACCTGCTCATCGCTGGCGCCGCATACCCCCTTTGCGTGGCAAGTGGCACACGCCGACTTGTTAACTATTTCAACTTCAATTGATTCGGCATTAATCGAGACGATTTTACCTTCGTGGACTATCTTTGATGGTTGCTTGCTCATCAATCTATTGAGGTTAAAGAACACTTGAGCCCCGTTGCACCCGTCAGTACGCCGTTTATCTTACCCACTGCGATAGATGTTGAGAAATCGACTATAGTCCTGGATGCGTCCGGCGTAATCCATAGATATATCGGTGCCAGCGCGTCCCCTTTGCTGGATACTGCAATCGCAGACTCTTTGTCGAGCTGCTCTGCCCCTTTGCGCGGAACCACCTTCAAAACATATTTTTCTGTGGCAACGGTACCTATGCCGACGACTTTCTTGTTCTCCTCTTTTACAAAGCTGATATAAACATCATTCACGTTGCAGTCAAGGGCGCACATAATGTGGATGGTCCGGCCCCGTTTCACAGCATCCAAATCGGCAGCACGTACCGCATAAAGCATGGTGATGACATCGTATATCACCTTGTCGGCGTTAAATACAGTGTCGCGGACCGGGCGGGTACTCTTCTCTACATGAGCCTTGAGGCTCTTGCCGCCATTGCTCCATGAATAATTGTTGCGTGCCCAGTAACTCCCTTCTGTCTGCTCGCGGGTAAACACCAGCGGAGTAAGGTCTGAGGTGGCAAACCGGCTGTCGTAATTATACTGAACCTTTACCAGGTTGGCCACAAAATTACTGGTGGCGCCTTTGGTGACGAGGTGAAAGCAGGGGGTTCCGTTATATATCTCTTCTTTAAGGTCAAAAGAGAGGTTTGCTACATCTGCGTTAATCACTCCCCACTTGTAATGGAGTTTATATGCGAGCCTTTCGCCGCCGCCAAAAGGGTGGTCCTGGGCTTTGATTTCTACAGGCAGCGCCGCCGCCAGGAAAAAGAGCGACAGCAGGATTGTTCTAAAGCGTTTCATTGTCAAAATCCAAGTTTGCTGTAGTAGAATTCAAATTTGACTCCACATTTTCATATTTGACATCAGAATCTGCACTATACATGGTATTCGCATCCACAAAACGTGCCTCTTCCCTTATGAAACGCATCTCCACATCCTTGGTTTCACCGTTGCGGTGCTTGGCTATAATCAGCTCTGTATAACCGGGATACTCGTTCGGCCCCTCTACCCCGACGACTTCGGGACGGTGGATGAACATCACTATATCGGCATCCTGTTCAATCGCACCGGATTCGCGAAGATCGCTCAGCTGGGGGCGCTTGTTCCCGCCGCGGGTCTCCACCGCACGGCTAAGCTGCGAAAGGGCGATTATCGGAATATCCAAATCCTTGGCGATACCTTTGAGAGAACGTGAGATAGCAGAAACCTCCTGCTCGCGCATACCGCGCAACTCAGGCGGGCCGGTCATAAGCTGCAGGTAATCTATGATGATAAGCTTTACCTTATGGACATGCACCAGGCGGCGGGCCTTTGCCCGGAACTCATAAATAGAGATGTTGGATGTATCGTCTATCCATAGCGGAGCCCGCGAAAGGCGGGTGATACGCTCGTTGAAGAGCTGCCAGTCCTCCGGGTCGCGGAACTTTTTGGCACCCCATATCTTGCTGCTCTCCAACCCCGTCTCACTCACCAGGATACGCCTTACAAGCTGCTCGTCCGCCATCTCAAGTGAGAAAAAAGCCACCGGGATGTTATGCTCAACAGCCATATTGCGAGCCATTCCGAGCACGAACGCCGTTTTACCCACAGACGGGCGGGCGGCAAGAATTACAAGGTCAGACTTCTGCCATCCATAGGTAACCTTGTCGATGCCAAGATATCCGGAAGGGATACCGGAAAGACCGTCCTGACGGCTCTGACTCTCCTGAATATCGTCGATTGCACGATTCAGCACGCTGCTCACCAGAGAGGTGTCTTTGCGCATGTTGCGGTCGGCGAGTTCAAAGATATCCTGTTCTGCGGTCTGCAGCAGGTCATCTACCGGCAGGGAATCTTCGTACGCAAACTTCTGGATGTTGTGCGAAATCGCTATCAACTCGCGCTGGATATACTTCTGCAACAGTATCTTGCAGTGATACTCAGTATTGGCGGCAGCGCTGATGCGCATACTTATCTCGCTCAGATACGCTATACCCCCGGCATCTTCCAGTTCGCCCCGCTTGGAAAGCTCGTCTGCAACGGTAAGGATATCCACCTTGTCGTTGCGGGAAGCTATCTCCTTGATGGCTAAAAAAATCTTGCGATTTGCCTCCTTGTAGAAGCATTTTTCGTTGAGCTGGTCCAGCACGTCGGAGATAACCTCGTCCTCAAGCATCATAGCGGCCAGCACCGCCTCTTCGATCTCTATCGCCTGAGGTGGCTTAAGTCCGCTTTCTGCAGATATCTGGGCGATATCCACACGCTTCTGTTTCTTTGGAGCCGGCACTGTAAGATGCTTATTTGTGTACTACTTAAGCCTCTTCAGCCTTGTAGTCGTTCTTGTATTCGGGATTTACGAGAATACGGCCGCAATACTCGCACACAATAATCTTCTTGCCCTGGATAATGTCGAGTTTGCGCTGCGGGGGAATCTGGTTGAAGCATCCGCCGCAAGCCTCGCGCTCTATGGTAACTACCGCCAGATGATTCTTGGCTGCACCACGTACGCGGTTGTAAGCCACCATCATACGCTCATCAATCTTCTTCTGGAGCTCCTCTTTTTCTGCCTGGAGTTTCTCCTCGGCAGCGGCGGTCTCCTCTATGATGGTCTCGAGTTCTTTTTTCTTCTCCTCGAGGTTGGCCTCGAATATTGCCAGGCGGTCACGGGTAGCCGCAATGAGGTCGCGCTTCTCCTGGAGGTCGCGCTCGCACTCTCCGATGCGCTTCTCGCAAACCTGCTGCTCCAGGGTCTGATATTCAATCTCTTTACCCAGAGACTCGTATTCGCGGTTGTTCTTGACGTTGTTCTGCTGATTGGTGTACTTCTCCACCAGCATAGCGGCCTCTTCAATAGCGTGCTTGAAGTCGGCCTTCTTCTTCTCAATCTGCTCTATGTCAGCCTCAGCGTTGGCTATGCGGGTGTTGAGCCCGGCAACCTCGTCCTCCAGATCCTGGACCTCCAGGGGGAGCTCACCGCGCTGCAGGTGAATCTTGTCGATTGCGGTATCTTTAATCTGTATCTGATAGAGCGTACGCAGTTTCTCGTCCATGGTGATGCCGTCGGCATCGTTCACGCTCTTGGCTACCGATACGAAGGTTTCCCTCTCGTCGATAGGGGTAACTATTGTCTGTTTAACCTTTTTTGTTGCCATAATCAGCTGGTCTCAAAAGTAATATATTGGATTTTTGTCTTCTCTTGTTCGCAGAACTGCAAAGGTATTTATTTTTTCACTAAGTACCGAAAATAGTTTGTCAACTATATCAATTTCGCTCTCAAAATGACCGATATCTAGCAAAATGAAACCTTTTTCTGCAAAAAATTGATGATAACTCAGATCTCCGCAGATATAAGCCTGCGCCCCGCTCGAAAGGGCGGTCTCTACAAGGGAGCCGCCGCTCCCGCTGCACAGCGCCACCTTCTCTATCAACCCTTCGATCGGGCATGAGGTGCGAAGCGCCTTTAGGGAGAACCGTTCCTTTACGAAAGATATGAACTCACTGCACTCCATAGGCCGCTCCAGAAAACCGGTGAGACCAAAGCCGTCTTCGCTTAAAGGTTCCCGCCGGCTGAGCCCCAGCCGCTCCGCCATCAGGTAATTGACCCCCTCCCCCGCCTTGTCTGCGTTGGTGTGGGCGGCATACACGGCGATGTCGTTTTTAATGGCAAGGGTGACAGTCTCCCCCAGGAAGGTATCGGGAGATATCCTTTTTAACCCGTGGAATATCAGCGGATGGTGGGTGACGACCATGTTGGCGCCCCGCTCCACCGCCTCCTTGATGAGCTCCGGGGTACAGTCAAACCCCACCAGCACCCCCGTGACTTCTGCATCGCCACTGCCTATGCACAGTCCGGTGTTATCCCACCCGGCAGCGCTCTCCAGAGGGGCAAACTCCTCTATTATGCGGGCTACTTCACTGACTTTCATAAGCTAGATCTCGTCGTGGACCTGTTGCAGCATATCGCGTATCTCCTTGAGACGGAGCGCCACCTGAGCCCGGTTGTCTCCCCCTTCTGCCTTGTTCTTGAGCATCTTGCCCGCACCGTCAAGGGTCATCCCGCGCTCCTTGATGTAGTAATGGAGTTTTTTGAAGGTCTCCACGTCGTCAGGCGAAAACAGGCGGTTGCCCTTCTTGTTGCGCATAGGGTTGATCAGATCGGGATAGGTGTTGGCCCAGAAGCGTACAGCGGAGGTACTTTCGCCCAGGATTTCGGCCACTTCGCCGATTGTGTAACAGATTTTTGCCATATAGAGTGTGAAAATTTCTTCAAATATAATCAATCCAGCGATTGTCCGGTAGTATTTGCCAATAATAGCATATCACTATAAGCAGAAGGTGAAAGATTTGCAAAGAAATAGTTGACCGGATCCAGTGCGCGGCCACCCTTACGGACCTCGTAGTGGAGCGATGTGGAGAACGATGTCCCGGAATTGCCCACCCTGCCAATTACCTTGCCACGCTTGACCTTCTGATTTATGGCCACATAAATGTCGCTGAGATGGGCGTATGTGGTACGCAATCCGTCTCCATGGTCAATTATCACCATATTGCCCAGCCCCTTGTTCTGCTTGAGCACCTCAACCACCACCCCGCCCCCGGTGGCGATTACATCGGTCCCGTAGGGGGCCATCAGGTCAATTCCGGTGTGGCTGGCAAAGGTCTTGAAAAAGGGATTGATCTTTTTGCCGGTGGTAGCGCCGGTGCGGGCTATCGTAAGGTTCTCCAACGGGATAACGGAAGGGAAGTTCTCTTTGTTGAAATCTTTGTCTTCCAGGCAGTCGTTTATGGACTTTATCTGCCTCTCTATCTGGCTCGCGGTGCGGGCAAGCTCTTCCAGCGCTTCGTGCGACGATGCTATAAGCTGTTCCTCGTCCGCCTCAAAATACTTCTCCAGCTCCTCTTCGTCACCACCACCGAGCAGCCCCTCCTCCGACGGCGGATCCACATTGAATATATTGTGATAAATCTGGTTGTCGCGCTCCTGTAGGCCCTTTATCACATCATCTACCAGAAGGTTGCGCTCCAGCAGGTTATCGTAATGTTCCTGGAGATATTCGTTCTCCTGCTTAAGCGCACGGTCCTGCTTGCCGGTATAAACCAGCTCGTAGATTCCATACAGGACCAGGGCAACCAGAAGACCCCACAGCAGATATCTCATGTACAGGTTCCGTTTCATCTCAATCATTCAGTTTATCGGCCGGAGTTACCAGTGTCATATACTCCTTGGGGGAGATGTTCTTGTCAAAATAGTTCCAGGGATTCACCTGCAGGGTATTGTACAGCACCTCGTAGTGAAGGTGCGGGCCGGTTGCGCGTCCGGTGCTGCCCATGGTGCCGATCTGGTCGCCACGGTGTATCTTCTGCCCCCGCTCCACATTTGCCGATTGCAGGTGACCGTAGCGGGTGGCGTAACCAAAGCCGTGATCTATATCCACGACATTGCCGTAACCATGAAAGTTGAACTTCACCTCAGATACAACCCCGTCGGCCGCAGCATAAACCGGCGTACCGCGCGGGCCGGCGATATCGGTACCACTGTGAAAGATGACATACCCTTCAATCGGGTGCAGACGGTAACCGAAAGGCGATGTGATAGTGATGTCGCGGCCGGGGCATACCGGCATCAAAGAGGGGATAAACTTGTTCATATCCTCTATCTTCATCGCGACCTTTTCGATTTCGTCGTAAGAGAGCGACTGCAGATAGGCCCGCATCTCCATTACATCCTGACTCCGGGCCGATTCCGTAAGCAGTCTGGCGTTGGGAAACTCTTGAAACACATCGTATCGCGATTCACTGCCATAACCGGCACTCCTTACCTCGGGCGGCAGTTCGTCCATCCCGAATATCGGGCGGTACACCTTGTTGTCGCGCATCTCCAGCTCCGCCAGCCGCTCACTCTGGATTGCGGTGCGCTGCCCGATATACTCTATTTTCTCCATCAGCCGGGCATTCTGCTTTTTAAGCACCATCTGGCGGATGCTTGGAACAGAGAACACACTGCCATTAAGCAACAGATACAGGCCGAAGACCGCCACCCCCACTGCCAGCGAGATGAGTACATCGCGGCCGGTACCCGCAGAACGCTGCCCACATTCGTTATTCTCCCCCGGATTGCAATTGTATGTGATTTTTGATGCTGACATAATTAAAGCAGAGAAAAATTCTGCAATAATTGTGCTAAGTTACAAAAATTGATTTTAGAAAGTTATCTTTGCAGTTTAGTTGTAAATTTCAAACAGTTATATCATAAGATGACTTCAAAAGAGATCAGAAAAACCTTTTTGGATTTCTTTGCATCCAAGGGACACACAATAGTGCCGTCGGCTCCGATGGTGGTCAAGAACGACCCTACCCTGATGTTCACCAATGCCGGAATGAACCAGTTCAAGGATATTTTCCTGGGCAACAAAAGCTCCGCATTCAACCGCGCGGCAGACACCCAGAAATGCCTCCGCGTGAGCGGCAAGCACAACGACCTGGA
>JAGABI010000038.1 GCA_017614715.1 Bacteroidales bacterium
CCGTTCGCTACGCTCACTTCATCCCTCTTATAATACTGGGGCTCCGCCCCAAACCCCGCCGCTCCGGCTTTGCTACCGCACATCCTGCCCTGCTCAGCCTCCGCTATCGCCTGATGGCGATTTCTATCGCCGACCTCCGCTTCAGAGGCGGGCGGCGAGGTCACATACACGGTATCTTCGCGATGTTCCCGGTTGTATCGGAACACATTCCCGGTGAAAATGGCGGCCTGGAAGCCCAGGACCAAAAAAATCAAAGCTACCGCACCGGAGGCAGCCGCCTTTGATAACTTCTCTCTCTTCATATCTCCCCCTCCAAGAAAGTTCAATGATTATTTATTTGTCGCTGTTACCGGCGACTACTATCACTATTTCGCCTTTTGGCGGATGTTCGGTAAAATACTGGCACAAATACCCCAGCGTGCCTCGGACTGTGGTGTCGTGGATCTTGCTGATTTCGCGGCTCACGGATGCCTGCCTCTCCTGCCCGAAAGCCTCTGCCAGATTGCTTAAGGTACGGGCAAGACGCAGCGGCGATTCGTAGAATATCATGGTCCTCCGCTCCTCGGAGAGCTCTTTAAGGCGGGTCTGGCGCCCCTTTTTAAGGGGGAGGAACCCCTCAAAGCAAAAACGGTCGCACGGCAGGCCGGAATTCACCAGCGCCGGGATGCATGCGGTGGCGCCGGGCAGTGTCTCTACCTCAATACCGGCTTCGGCACAGGTGCGAGCCAGCAGAAAACCGGGATCGCTGATACCGGGCGTGCCGGCGTCGCTGATAAGCGCTACAGAGAGGCCGGAAAGTATCTTCTCGCGGATACGGGCCACAGTCTCGTGCTCGTTCCACTTGTGGTGGCTCTCCGCATGGGTGGAAATGTCAAATTTCTTGAGCAGGATGCCGCTGGTCCGGGTATCCTCCGCCAGAATCAGATCCACACTTTTCAACACCTCGACCGCCCTGGGCGTCATGTCGCTAAGGTTGCCTACAGGTGTTGGAACAATGTAGAGTTTTGACATTTTTATGTTATATTTGTTTCGCTATCTACAAAGATATTCATTTTCCAAAACAATGTTCATCGAGAACGCAAAAACTCCCGGCTGGATAGAGGTCATCTGCGGTTCAATGTTCTCCGGCAAGACAGAAGAGCTGATCCGCCGCCTGCGCCGCGCCCAGTTTGCCAATCTCCGGGTGGAGATATTCAAGCCCGCCGTCGATACCCGCTACTCAGAAGAGGAGGTGGTATCGCATCAGGGCAACAGTATCATCTCCACCCCGGTAGAATCCAGTTCCAGCATTATGCTGCTGGCCGGGAATGTGGATGTGGTGGGGATAGACGAGGCCCAGTTTTTTGACGAAGGTATTGTGGATGTAGCCCAAAAGCTCGCATCCGCCGGCATCCGCGTGATAGTGGCCGGGCTGGACATGGACTTCCGCGGCAAGCCTTTCGGCCCCATGCCGGCCCTGATGGCGGTGGCGGAATATGTCACCAAGGTACACGCCATCTGCGTGCGGTGCGGCGACCCCGCAAACTTTTCCCACCGCCTTATTGCAAGTGACAAGTTGGTGGAACTGGGAGAAAAGCAGACTTACGAACCTCTCTGCCGCCACTGCTTTGAGAAAGCCATGGCAGAGAAGAATACCCAGTAAACTGGGCAAGGTGTCAAGCATTTGAGAAGACCTTGCCCGGTTGCTTAATAAATCTTAAGCTCCCCTATCTCGATACCTTTGCAGCCGGCCTGGACAATGGGCACGGGCACTCCGTCGAGATTCTCGACCTCGGCGGCCTCTTTCAGGAAGGTATGGCTGTGGCCGCCTATGATAAAGTCAATGTTGCGGGAATTGGCCGCCACAATCTTGTCGGACGGATTGTCTTCACTGCCACCGTCAAACCCGAGGTGTGAGAGGAGAATGACAAGGTCGCAGCGCATCTCTTTCTTGAGATATTCTGCCCAGCGGTTAACCTCATCTATAGTGTTCAGCGAACCTATTCCGTCCAGGCTCTGGGCCGATACCATGCCGCGCAAACGGACGGTGGCGCCTATAATGCCAATCTTGAAACCGCCGCGCTTCAGAATAACATAAGGCTTGATATAACCCTCCAGAGGTGTACCGGTGAAATCGTAATTACAGCACACAGTGGGGTATTTTGCCCCTGAGAGCCTGCGGGCAAACTCTTCCTGGCCGTTGTCAAACTCATGGTTGCCGATTGCTTCCACATCATATCCCATGAGATTGACCAGGTCCCGTTCCAGGTCACCCTTTCCGATATTGAAATAGGGTGTCCCCTGGTTATAATCCCCGGCATCAAGCAGCAGCACCTTGTCTGCTCCATACTTTGCACGGACACTGTCTATAAAGTGCATACGACGCTCCACCCCGCCGCTGCCGGCGTTGCGCCCGGTACGGACAGGCTCAATCTGGCTGTGGGTATCGTTGGTATGAAGCACCACCAGTTTCTGGGCACTTACCGGCAGCGCCACGGCCGCCATAACCATCATAGAAATAACAATGCGCTTCATAACTACTTCCTCCCGGTATTAGTCATAACAATACGGCCGTCTTTGGCCAGGTCCAGCGTCTTGCCGGCCGCCATAACCTCCTTCATCTCAGATATTATCACATCCCTCAACAAAATGCCGGTATCATTGCGGGCAATGATGCCGTCGCCCCAGTCGATGCCGTCGCCACCTGTCACCAGAAAGTCTATGGTAGCGACCTTGTAGATTCGGTTAGCATCCAGTTTACGGCCACCCACGGTGCACTCCGTGATACGGTCGCCGTCTATCTTCATCCGGACCCCGGAGAGAGCCTCCATCTTGTGCTTATTGGCCATCCTTTCAAAGATTTTCTTGAGGGTGGAGCCCTTTACATCCAGGATAGTGAGGTAATTGTTGAACGGAAAAATAGAGAAGATATCGTATACGCGAACCGCCCCTTTGGGGAGTTCGGTGCGAATGCCACCAAAATTGATCAAAGCGACGTCTATCGGCCCTTTTGAATACTTCTCCGCAAAACTCTTTACAGCATCCACAGAGTAGTTGCTCAAGCCGCTCTCCGGACTCTCCTTGGCATAGACGTCGTTGCTGTAGCAAACCACCTCCTGGAGAGGAATCATCAGCGAATCGTACGCAGCGATGGCCTCCTGAACGGCAGAGTTGTCCCCGCCATCATAGCGCGAATCCAATTCGTGGTACTCCCATGAGTAGCTTGTATAACCTTTAGGGCCGCAGGCACACAGCAGGCACGCCAATGCCGCAATAACTATATTTTTCATATCAATCCCTGTATTTCAGCCATTTGAACAAATCTTTGAAAGTAGCCTTCTTGCCATAGGTCAGGATACCGACCCGGTATATCTTGGCAGATGCCCACGCTATGGCTATGAAGGTAATAATCAGGATAGCGATGGAGAGTATCAGCTGCCATGCAGGCACCACCCCGAACGGAATGCGGGCCAGCATCACCATGGGTGAGGTGAAGGGTATCAGCGAAGCCCATATACTCAGCTGGCTTGAAGGGTGCTGGAAAGTGTGGAGCATTATGAACAGGCCAATCATCAGCGGGATAGTAATGGGGAGGCTGAGCTGATTGGTATCGGCCTCATTGTCCACCGCAGAGCCAACCGCTGCAAACATCGCTGCATAAAGCAGGTAACCCAGCACGAAGTAAATCAAGAAGCAGAGCAGTATCTGTCCGAAATTAATCTGGGAGAGCTGGTCCATAACGGACGATATCTCACCCAGGTTGCCCATGTCGGGATGAACGCCAACCGTGGTTTCGTTCATGGCCGTGGTTACATCTGCGACCTTGTCGGCCATCTTGTTGGTAATTACCCCCTGAAGGCCAAACATCACCGCCCCTATCAGGATAATCCATATCGCAAACTGGGTCAGGGCCACCAGGGCAACGCCTATCAGTTTGCCCATCATCAGCTCGAACGACGATACACTGGAGACAATGACCTCCACGATACGGTTGGTCTTCTCCTCAATCACGCCGCGCATCACCATAGAGCCGAATACCGCTACGAACATATAGATGAGGAAGCTGAGGATATAGGCAATAATCATGTAAATCTCCACAGTGTCCTTCTTCTCTTTCCCTTCGTTGGTCAGTGTATAAGCGTCTATCTTGACGTCGCTGCGGACTTTGTCCATTATCTCGTCAAAGTTCTGGATATCCAGCTGCTGCAACTTGCGGTCGCGCAGAGCGCCGGATATTTTGTTCTCAATGGCCATCTTGGTCTCCATCCCCAGGGGCTCTTTGGAATATGCGGTAACCTGTGAATTACCCGCCGAATCCAGCGCAGAAACATAAATCAGGGTAGAAGAGTCAAATGTGTCAAAGGTATTCTTGAGACTCTCCCGGGTGGTTTCCACGGGGAGGAAACGGTATTCCGTCTTATCCGAACTCTCAAAGCAATCCTCAAGCAGGCCAGTATTGTCCACAAAAGAGATAACCTGCTTGTCTTCACCGGAATAAAGGGCTATGAGCACCGGAATAAACATCAGCGCCGCCATCAGCACCGGAGTGAGGATGGTGAGCAGGATAAACGATTTTTTCTTTACCCGGGTGGAGTATTCGCGGCCTATTATAAGGCCTATATTACTGAGTTTCATTTCTGTGCAGATTCACTTACGAGTTTAATAAAAATGTCGTTCATCCGGGGCACCATTTTCCTTACGGAGATAATCTCAAGGTCGGTTGCGGCAAGCGATGAAAGCACGTCCTTCATAGAGAGACCTTCGGCGACGTCCAGCACAGCGCGGCTGCAATCGCGCAGCTGCTCCTGCAAAGCCACGGAGAAAACTCCGTCGCAATTTGGCATCTCACCCCTGTAGAGGATCTCCACCTGATTAGAGCCGTAACGGGCGCGAACATCGTCGGTGGCGCCGGTCACCACAAGGCGGGATTTGTTGATGAGGGCGATGTTGTCGCACAACTCCTCCACCGACTCCATGTTGTGGGTGGAGAGGATGATGGTTGTCCCCTCGTCCTTAAGCTTCAGAATCTCGTTGCGGATAGTCTGGGCGTTCACCGGGTCAAAGCCGGAGAAAGGCTCGTCCAGGATAAGCAGCTTGGGCGTGTGGACAACCGTAGATATGAACTGCACCTTCTGGGCCATACCCTTGGAGAGTTCCTCCACCTTCTTGTTCCACCAGCTCTGGATGCCGAATTTGACAAACCACTTGCGAAGCTCCGCCTCTGCCTCGGCCTTGCTGAGCCCTTTGAGGCGTGCCAGATACATCATCTGCTCGCCCACCTTCATCTTCTTGTAGAGGCCGCGCTCTTCCGGCAGATAACCTATCTTGCGCACAAACTCATCGTCCACAACCTTGCCGTCGAAGAACACCCGCCCCTCAGTGGGGATGGTAATGCGGTTTATAATGCGGATCATCGTGGTCTTGCCGGCGCCGTTGGGGCCCAGCAGGCCAAAAATCTGACCGTCGGGAATCTGCAGCGACACGTCATCGAGCGCCGCAAAATTGCCGAACCTCTTGGTTATATTCTTACACTCAAGCATAACTGCTATAATTTACCGGCAAAGAAATCGTTGCCCTTGTCATCCACCAGGATAAATGCGGGGAAATCCTCCACCCGGATGCGCCAGATGGCCTCCATCCCGAGCTCCGGATACTCCACGCACTCTATGCTCTTGATATTGTTCATGCTGAGCACGGCAGCGGGACCGCCGATGCTGCCCAGATAGAAACCTCCATGCTTCTTGCATGCGTCGGTCACAACTTTTGTACGGTTGCCCTTGGCAATCATCACCATGGAGCCGCCGTGATCCTGGAATTCATCCACATACGGATCCATACGGTTGGCAGTTGTCGGGCCCATGGAGCCGCAAGGCATACCCTTGGGGGTCTTTGCGGGGCCGGCGTACAGAATCGGGTGATCCTTGAAGTATGCGGGGAGATCCTCGCCTGCGTCCAGACGGGCTTTCAGCTTGGCATGGGCGATGTCGCGCGCCACGATAATAGTACCGCTCAGGCTGACGCGGGTTGCAACGGGATACTTGCTGAGTGTGGCGCAGATATCCTTCATGGGCATATTCAAGTCAATCTTTACCGCATTACCTTCGCCGGCCTTGCGCAACTCTTCCGGAATCAACTCATAAGGCTTGTCGTCCATCTTCTCGATCCAGACACCGTCGGCATTGATCTTGGCTTTGATATTGCGGTCTGCAGAGCAGCTCACACCAAGTCCGATAGGGCAGCTTGCGCCGTGGCGCGGCAGTCGGATCACGCGGATGTCGTGGGCGAATGCAACGCCGCCGAACTGAGCGCCGAGACCAATCTTGCGTGCCTCTTCAAGCAGCTGCTTCTCCAGCTCGATATCGCGGAAAGCGCGGCCGGAGGCGTCGCCAGTGGTGGGCAGCGAGTCGTAATAGTGCGTCGATGCCAGCTTCACCGTGAGCAGGTTCTTCTCTGCCGATGTGCCGCCAATCACAAATGCGATGTGATACGGCGGGCAGGCTGCGGTACCGAGGGTACGCATCTTCTCCGTCAGGAACGGAACCAGCGTGCCGGGGTTCTGGATGCGCGCCTTGGTCTCCTGGTAGAGATAGGTCTTGTTGGCGCTGCCACCACCCTTGACCACGCAGAGGAAGCGGTATTCCATACCTTCGCATGCCTCGATATCTATCTGTGCGGGAAGGTTGCACTTGGTGTTGACCTCGTTGTACATATCCAGCGGAGCATTCTGGCTGTAACGCAGATTCTCCTCTGTATAGGTCTTGTAAACACCCTTGGAGAGAGCCTCTTCGTCGCAGAAGCCGGTCCATACCTGCTGTCCCTTCTCTCCGTGGATAATTGCGGTGCCGGTATCCTGGCAGAACGGGAGCTGCCCCTTGCAGGCCACCTCTGCATTACGCAGCATGGTCAGGGCCACATACTTGTCGTTCTCACTCGCCTCAGGGTCATTCAATATGGATGCGACCTGGAGGTTGTGGCTGCGGCGCAGCAGAAAGTTAACATCGCGGAAAGCGGCGTGAGAGAGTGCCTCAAGCGCCTCGGGGGCAACCTTCAAAATCTTGTGGCCCTCAAAATCGGAGACGCTTACGCCCTCTTTGGTCAAACAATAGTACTCGGTAGTGTCTTTACCGAGCTGAAACATCGGTGCGAAAAAATAATCCATATCGTTAATTGTTATTACTATTTCCGTTTTGCATAAGATAGAGTTTCATGAACTCGTTAAGATCGCCGTCCAAAACTCCGGTGGTGTCGCTGGTCTCGTGCCCTGTCCGCAGGTCTTTAACCAGCCGGAAGGGCTGCAGGGTGTAGTTGCGGATCTGGCTCCCCCACTCTATGCGCTTCTTCTGCCCCTCGAGCTCCGCCTGCTTCTCGCGCCGCTTCTGCAGCTCCAGGTCATAGAGGTGGCTCTTGAGGATACGCAAAGCGTTCTGGCGGTTGTCCAGCTGAGAACGGGTCTCGGTGTTCTCCACCACGATGCCGGTGGGGATATGCTTCACCCGCACCCCGGTCTCCACCTTATTCACGTTCTGCCCGCCCGCGCCGCTGCTGCGGTAGGTATCCCACTCCAGGTCGGCAGGATTGATCTCGATTTCTATGGTATCATCTACCAAAGGATATACGAATACCGATGAGAACGACGTCTGACGCTTGCCCTGCGCATTGAAGGGGGACATGCGCACCAGGCGGTGCACTCCGCTCTCGCCCTTCAGATAGCCGTAGGCATAATCGCCCTCCACCTCCAGGGTGACGCTTTTTACGCCGGCCTCCTCGCCCTCCAGCACATCCGCCACGGAGACCTTGTAGCCGTTGCGCTCTGCCCAGCGGGTATACATACGCATCAGCATCGCGCTCCAGTCGTTGGATTCGGTGCCCCCGGCGCCGCTGTTGATTTTCAGTATCGCCCCCAGGTTGTCACCCTCTGCAGAGAGCATGTTGCGCATCTCAAGCGCCTCCACACTACCCACCAGATCGTCGTATGCCACCTGCACATCGCTGGCAGCATCCTCACCAAACTCCATGAGCACCTGCAGGTCGGCAAGCTTGCTCTCTGCGGCGGCATAGCCGTCGGTCCAGAATTTTATAGAGGAAATCTTTTTGAGGGTCTTCTCCGCCTCTTTGGGGTCATCCCAGAAGCCCGCCTCCAGGGTGGTGGCGTGAAGGGTTTCTATCTGCTGAATCTTGGAGGGTATGTCAAAGATACCTCCCCAACGTCTTCAACCGCTGTGCAATTTTATTAACCTCGTCTGACGTTATCATAAAATGCCTTTATTTGGTTATACGAATAGCCGCGGGAGGTGCCAAACCTCAACAACTTTGCCAGTACCTGTTGCTCTCCACCCTTTATTGTACGCAATTTGGAGGCGAGCACACTCTCCATCCTGGCCTGCGCCTTTTCAGTGTCTATCTGCTCCAGGCCGTATGCGATTGCATCGCTGTCCACCCCCTTGCGGGCAAGGGCAATCCGGATCTTGGCTTCTCCCCACCCCTGCAGTGCGCTTTTGTCGCGGGCAAACGCCGCAGCATATCTGTTTTCGTCAATGTATTTATCCTTGCAAAGTTGCGAAATAATCGCTTGCGTGTCAATAGTGTCATCCCCTTTGAGGAGCTCTATCTTACGGGCGATTTCCGCCTTGCAATACTCGCGGACGCTGCAAAGCTTGCTCAGCCGGCTGTATATCTTCTCCTGCTGCATCCGGAAAACTATTTAGAACCAATAGCCAAAGCTGAGATATGCCCCAACCCGGCGGGTGCGGCTGTTCCAGTTCAGGTTGAATTCCAACGGACCGGCAATAAAGTCGTAAGCATAACCGAGGCGGAAGCCGGAGACCGTTCTGCCGCCAATAAAACTCTGCACATCATGGCCGTCCCGGGCAAAATTGCCTGAAAGTACCATATAGTGGCCCTTTATCAGGTTATATCGCATGTCAAGGCCCGCCACAGCCAGCGCCGGTTCCATAATCATACAGCCGGTAGTGCCGTAGAAGGGGATCTGGTGCTCAGTATAACGCCCGGCCTGGTTGCCTCCGATACAGTTGGCCATGACCACCGGAATGTCGTTGCCCATCAGCACCCTGCTATAAATGAACGGCGACAAGGAGAGCCGCCCGACAGAGCCCACATATTTGAAAGAGAGTGCCGCATCCAGAACCGGTTTATACACTTCACCCGTCTTCAGCTCAGAGTAAAACGCCGCTTTGGCAGAGAGCTTTATACCTTTTTTGGGGAACCAGGCGTTGTCCAGATGGTCCATATCGACGCTCACGTACGGGCCCGCGAATGCGACCCGGCCCTCGTCCACATCGTACGCAGCAGGCACCGGCTCAAAGTCGAGATTGGTGCGGTAGTAGTATGCGCGGCCAAGCAGGCCGAACTGCATCCTGCCGCGACGGAACTTGCCGGTTGTGACACCCAGGTTAAAATTGTTCTGGATATAATCTATTGTGCTCCTTGCGCCTGACTCGGAGAACATGGAGAGACCGTAATGCCTCAATCCATAGCCCGCATCATAGCGGGTCTGGTTACGCCCGAGGTACGAATAGTGCAGGTCAAAATGATAATAGTTGGCCAGTCGGGCATTGAGCGCCAGACGATGTCCATATAGCCTGTTATAGTTGAAACCCACACCCACCAGGATTGTGGAAATCTCCTCGGTGTCAAACCTCAGGCCCAGCCCCAGGCGGTTGTCGCGGTTGGGCACCATAGTCATGGTAAGGTCAAAGGGAGAAGTATCCCCGCCCAGGGAATAAACCACAGAAGAATAAGCCTTTGTCGCGTAAAGTTCGTTTGCCGCATCCTCTATGTCGCTGATGGATATCTTCTTGCCTGTGGAGAGCGGGAAGTTGCGGGTGACATAGCTCTCATCCTTCTCGCTCAATCCCACAAAATTGATGGATGCAAGGGTTATGGTGTCACTCAGTTTTGTGGCCTTGAGAGCCTCCCTTGCGGCCGGTAACGGCCCCACGAACACCTCTTCGTGTTCCTGGGCCTTCTTATTAAGATAGTCGCGCAACTCCAGCAATTTGGGGGCAGCGGCACGGGCGGCCGCCTCACCGTTGTCTATCAGTTTACGCAGGTTGGCATTGTCAAAACTCAGCATCCCAAAGCCGTCTATTTCAGGTACTATAAGTATGTCGGTGTCTGCAATCTCATCTTCTGTCTTGACCGCCATTGCCACCCTGGCCACGCGTGAGAGCATATTGCCGATATCGTTATAGTCGGGTGCGATTCCGTCGGAGGGGAATCTTACGCCGATAATGATGTCCGCCCCCATCGCCCGCGCCACATCCACGGGAAAATTGTTCTTGACGCCTCCGTCCACAAGCACCATGTTGTCGGTCTTGACGGGTGCGAAGACTCCCGGAATTGCCATCGAAGCGCGCAGGGCAATCGGTAGGCGGCCGTTGTTGAATACCACCTCGCGCCCCGACACCAGGTCCACCGCCACGCAGGCGAAGGGGATTGGCAGTTTGTTGAAGTCGCAGGGGTCGTGATAGCCTACAGTACAGTCGGATAGCAGGTTGTAAATGTTCTGGCCAGCCATGATACTGAGCGGTATCATACCTTTTGCCTGCCCTTCAGGAGCGAGATTAATGAAACTCCCGATAGCCGGTCCCGGGGGCGGAGGAACTCCGGGGCCGCCTTCCTCTGCCTCGCCCGCGTCCTTGTCGTTACGCTGGATACGGCTCAGGGCAGAGCTCCAGTCGATGCCAAAAGGCACCTCCACCAGATATCTTGACCTGTCGTTGCGGCTCTCGAAAGATATCTCATCGCGCTTGGCAGCACCGCTTATCACAAAATTCCAGTCCTGCGTGGTAAGCAGGCTGTCCAGTTCGTCAACAGAATTACCCACAGCGTAGAGGCCGCCGATAAGGGCCCCCATACTTGTGCCGGTAATCATGTCCACCGGTATTCCATACTCTTCCAGCACACGCAGCACACCCACATGTGCCGCACCCTTGGCGCCGCCGCCGCTAAGCACGACCGCCACTTTGGGGCGCTGGGAATAGCCGGCAAACACCGTCATCAAAGAGATTAAAACTGTAGCAACTAAACGTTTCATAACTGTTTATTAGAATTTTTCCCTGCAAGCAGGCCGCAGGCCGCCATGATATCTTCTCCGCGGGAGGCCCTGATGGTGGTTGTAACTCCGCTCGCCTCCAGACGTTTCTGGAACTGCTCCACAAGGGCGTCGCCGCCGCTGGTAAACGGGCTGTCGGGAATCTTGTGGAACCGTATAAGGTTGACCCGGCACTCCAGGCCGCGCAGCAGGCGGGAGAGGGCATCGGCGTGACGCTTTGTGTCGTTCAGCCCCGCAAACACTATATACTCAAAAGTCACCCGCCTCTGGCCGGTGAAATCATATTGCCGCACCAACTTCAAGACATCCTCAAGAGGATACCTGTTCTCCACCGGCATCAGGCTCATCCGCTCTTCATGGAAAGGGTTGTGGAGGCTGACCGCGAGGTGGCAGGAGGTGGTATCCAGGAACTCCTTTAGGGTAGCCAAATCACCTATGGTGGAGAGGGTTATCCGTTTAGGGCTCCACCCGAACCCCCAGTCGGCGCACAGTATCTCTATTGCGCGGCGCACATTCTCCCAGTTGTCAAGCGGCTCCCCCATCCCCATGAAGACGGCATTTGTGAGAAGCGGGGCCTCCTCCACGTCCATAAACTGGGCGATTATCTCGCGGGTGGTGAGATTGCCGTGGAAGCCCTGGCGCCCCGTCATGCAGAACTTGCACCCCATCTTGCACCCCGCCTGCGAAGAGACGCAGAGGGTGGCGCGCTCCCGGTCGGGAATCATCACCGTCTCTATGTACTGTCCGGGTGCCACCGCCTCAAAGGCGTACTTGCGCGTGCCGTCAGCGGACGTCATCACCTCTGCGGGGTTAATGTGCCCCACTTCATAATCTGCGGCCAGCCTCTCGCGGTTCTCTTTTGAGATATTTGTCATCTCAGAAATGGAGCGCACCCCCTTGCGGTAAAGCCAGTCTGCTAACTGCTTTGCCACAAAGGGTCTCAGGCCGGCAGAGCGACACACCCCGCCCAGTTCGTCCAGAGTCATACCCAAAAGAAATTGCGCCATTTCTCTTTTATTTTGGGCAAAAATACTAAGAAAATGATTAAGTTTGCACCTATGACAAACGAAGAAGAAATTATCCGCAGAAGTTTCCGCCGCAAATGGTGGAACGACGTCAAGACCAACAACAGCTGGTCTGTATTCAAAGTAATGTCGGAGTTCGTACAGAGCTACGAGAAGCTGATGGAGACGGGTCCGTGCGTCGCCATTTTCGGCAGCGCGCGCACCGATCCGGAGGACAAATACTATAAGGCAGCGGTGGAGATTGCCGCCAAGCTGAGCAAACTCGGCTTCGGCATAATCACCGGCGGCGGCCCGGGCATAATGGAGGCGGGCAACAAGGGGGCCAAGGAGGCCGGCGGAGCATCCGTGGGCTTGAACATCAACCTCCCCTTTGAGCAGTCTGCAAACCCCTTCATAGATGCCGACAAGCTGCTTTCTTACGACTATTTCTTTGTCCGCAAGACCATCTTCATGAAATATGCCCAGGGGTACATTGCCATGCCGGGCGGCTTTGGCACGCTGGACGAGCTCAGCGAGGCGCTGACCCTCATCCAGACCAACAAGCTGGTCTCCTTCCCCGTGATCCTTTACGGCAAGGACTATTGGCAGGGGCTGCTGGACTGGTTCCACAACGTGCTGCTCCCCAATGGTATGATAAGCCCCGGCGATTTTGACATCTACAAGGTTGTGGACACGGTGGACGAGGCTGTGGCTATTATTGAGGACTTCTACAACAAATATGCACCCAAACCAAACTTCTAATATTATTATTAACCTGAAACACAAACTATTATGGCTAAAGAAGAGATGAATCAAGCCGTGTCAAACGAGGAGAAGCTAAAGGCGTTGAAGGCAACCATTTCGAAAATCGAAAAGGATTATGGCAAAGGCTCTATCATGACGTTGGGAGACCAGCCGGATAGCGCTGTTTCTGTTATTCCGTCGGGTTCCATAGCACTCGACCATGCACTGGGCATCGGAGGTTATCCCCGCGGCCGCGTGATAGAGATCTACGGACCTGAATCGAGCGGCAAGACAACCCTGGCGATACACGCTATCGCACAGGCCCAGAAAGCGGGCGGCATCGCCGCTATCATAGATGCCGAGCACGCTTTTGACCGCAGCTACGCGAAGAATCTTGGGGTCAATGTTGATACCCTCCTTATTTCGCAACCCGATAACGGCGAGCAGGCGCTGGAAATCGCAGACAACCTGATCCGCAGCGGCGCGATTGACATTATCGTAATCGACTCCGTAGCGGCCCTCACCCCCAAGGCAGAGATCGAAGGGGAGATGGGAGACAACAAAGTCGGCCTGCAGGCAAGGCTCATGAGCCAGGCACTGCGCAAGCTCACCGCAAATATCTCAAAGACCAACACCTGCTGCATCTTCATCAACCAGCTCCGCGAGAAGATCGGCATCATGTTCGGCAATCCCGAGACCACCACCGGCGGCAACGCCCTCAAGTTCTATGCATCTGTAAGAATTGACGTGCGCAAGGTCACCCAGCTCAAGGACGGCGACGCCGCCACCGGCAACCGCACCCGCGCCAAAGTCGTCAAGAACAAGATGGCTCCGCCTTTCCGCAAGGCAGAGTTCGACATCGTCTTCGGGGAAGGCATCTGCAAGGTCGGGGAGATTGTGGACCTGGCTGTAGAATATGACATCGTGCACAAGAGCGGCTCCTGGTTCAGCTACGAAGAGAGCAAGATTGGACAGGGACGCGACGCCGTGCTGCAGGTTCTGCGCGACAACCCCGAACTGTGCGACGAGATTGAGGCAAAGGTACGCGAGGCACTCGCTGCCATAAAGGACTAGAACTTTTTTCCAGCAAACTGACAATGGACATTGTACTTAGCGGTATTCGCTCCACCGGCCATCTTCACCTTGGCAACTACTACGGAGCGCTCAGGAACTTTGTAAAGATACAGGACACCCACAAGTGTTACTTTTTCATAGCGGATCTCCATTCGCTCACAACCCACCCTCACCCGGAAGACCTTCACGAGGGGGTTAAGACAATCCTGGCGGAGTATCTCGCCGCGGGCCTGGACCCCGAAAAGTCGGCCATCTTCGTGCAGAGCGAGGTGCCCGAGGTGTGCGAGCTGTATGTACTTTTGAACATGCTGGCATACAAGGGCGAGATGGAGCGCACCGCCAGCTTCAAGGACAAGGTGCGGCACAACCCAAACAACGTCAATATCGGCCTTCTCTCCTACCCGGTGCTGATGGCCTCCGACATCCTGATCCACAGGGCAAAATATGTCCCCGTGGGCAAGGATCAGGAGCAGCATCTGGAGATTGCCCGCCTGCTGGCGCGCCGCTTCAACAACATGTACGGCTGCGACGTTTTCCCGGAGCCCGAAGCGTTCAACTTTGGCAGCAACCTGGTAAAGGTCCCCGGCCTGGACGGGAACGGCAAGATGGGCAAGAGCGAGGGGAACGGCGTTTATCTGTGCGACGACGAGAAAACCATCACCAAGAAGGTGATGCGCGCAGTGACCGACAGCGGCCCCACAGAACCCAACAGCCCCAAGCCGGAGGTGATAGAGAACCTGTTCACCCTGCTCAAGCTTGTGAGCGAGCCCTCTACCATACAATTCTTTGAAGATAAGTGGAACGACTGTTCCATCCGCTATGGCGACCTCAAGAAGCAGCTGGCTGCCGACATCTGCAAGGTGACACTCCCTATACGCGACCGTATCGAGAGCATCACCTCCGATGCCGAATATCTGCGCAAAGTCACTGAAATGGGTCGCGAGAAAGCCCGCGCTTCTGCACAGGCAACCCTCGCGCTGGCCAAAGAGGCGGTAGG
>JAGABI010000039.1 GCA_017614715.1 Bacteroidales bacterium
AGAACAGCCGAAGCTTGAAAGGGTGCGGAACGGTTTGAGTGAGAGAGCCGGTGCAAGCGATGGAAGCCGTGAGGCTTCCATCGTGCTATTTCGCAGCGCCCAAAAATGCCGTTAAAAACGAGAGATGTCTGAGCGAAGGGGACGTCAGTACCCGGAGCGAGTCCTCGAGCTTAGGCATTTTTGTAGCGGAGAAAAGGCCACCGAACGGAATAGCGACGCACCCTTTGCAAGCGGAGGTTTCTGCCGTTTTTTTTGTACCTTCGCATTGATGGAATTCTCTCTGATAACAATGGGGACGGCGAGCGCGAGCGCCAATCCGGTGCGGCACACGAGCGCCCACGTGGTCACGGTGCACAACCACCGGTTTATGGTGGATTGCGGCGAGGGGTGCCAGATGTCGCTGCAGCAGTGCGGAGTCCCCTTCTCCTGGATTGACAATATCCTGATTTCTCATCTGCATGGCGATCATCTGTTCGGCATCTTTGGCCTCCTGAGCACTATGGCTATGCAGGGGCGCACGGCGCCGATGTATATCTATGCCCCGGCTGGCTTTCAGGTAATCCTGGATTTCTTCAACGCCAATTTCGCCGACGGTGTGAAGTATGATATCAATTTCAAACCGTTGGAGATGAAGGGGAAGGAGCAGATTATTGAGATGCGTAACTTGCTGGTGTATGCATTCCCGCTGAATCACCGGGTGCCGACATTCGGCTTTCTGTTTGAGGAAAAGGCTCCGGCGCGCAATATCCGCAAGGAATTGATTGAGCGCGACAGCCTAACACTCACTGAGATTGGGGCGCTGAAGAGGGGAGAGGATGTGAAGCGTGGCCGCAAGAAGTTGAAAGTGGAGGATTATACATACATCCCGTATTCTCCCCGCAGTCTGGCATACTGCTGCGATACGGCGCCGTTCCCGCAACTGGCCGGATGGATTAAAGGTGCAGACCTGATATATCACGACTCTACATACGAGGACGACTATGAAGATCACGCACAGAAGTACTGCCACTCCACCAGCCGGATGGCGGCGCAGACAGCCAAAGAGGCAGGCGCAAAACAGTTGATACTGGGCCACTTCTCCGCCCGTTACAAAGACTTGTCTCCCATGCTCGCCCAGGCCCGCGAAGTCTTCCCCGAAACCTACCTCGCAGAAGAGCAGCACAAATACCAGATCCCCCTCAATCGCACTTAATAACCCTGCTCAAGAACTCATCCGGTCTTATGACTGGTATGGGGCAGGAGGAGTAATCTTTGCAGTTGCGTGTGATAATCAAATCGCAGGAACCCTCCAGGGCAGACTGAACCTGCATCGCATCTTCAATGTCTGACATTGTGCCGTCAAGCATATTCATGACATGCTCATCGCGTGAAGGCAGGACTGATACTATTCCTGTCAGATTGCGGATTATTAGCTTTTTTGTCTCTGATGACACATTCTTGAGGACGTACGCAATGGTTGGTATTGACAGAACGGACATATAAAGATCCACAACCGAAGTCTCTCCGAGAGAAAGGATAGTGGCGGCATTATCGGTAAGTCCGGCATCGTTGCGGACAACAATCGCGTCCAGCAGCACGTTGGTATCAAGAAATACTTTCATCGCTCCAGAATATATTTAAGCCGTTCATCAGAGTTAATATCCTCCGGTTCGAATGAAACTGCTTTACAGATTGCTTTTATGTTGTCGGATATAGCCGGTTTGGGTACTTTCGGAAAAACAAGTCCGTCCAGCGACGGCATCAACCGGACAACCTTGAAACCATCGGCAGTTTCAATAATGTCGAATTCGGTGTGGCTGTCATATCCTTTATTCCGTACCAGCCTGGCCGGAATGACTAATGCTTTGCTGTTCCCCACCTGTATGAGTTTGTGAGACATGTCTGATAATCTAGTTTGCGCAAACATACAAATAATTATAACAAATTTAAAATAATTATAACTGGTTTATCTGCACAAATATCTACAAAGAACCTTTCCAAAACAGAAATGTTCAGACTTTCTTGCGTTTGCGTTCTGTTTTAAAACCCTCTTGAGTCTAAATTGTTGATAAAGAGACGTTTTTGCTGTTCGATATTGTGCCTGAGAAACAAGCAATGTACAATTTCGAAAAGACAATCTCTATTTGGAAGCTTTTTTGCGGGTATTTAGGGCGCTGTGGTAGCGGCGGGCGTTCTCAAGATGGCCGGCGAGGTTGGTGGCAAAGCGGTGCTGGCCGTTGAAGTTCTCGTGTGCGCAGAAATAGAGATAATTATGATGCTCATAGTTCAATACGGCATCTATCGCAACTTTTGTGGGAGTGGTGATTGGCCCGGGCGGGAGCCCCTTGTTCTTGTAGGTATTGTACGGTGAATTCACCTGCAGGTGCTTGTTGAGGATACGCTTTAGCGAAGGGTCGTTCACGGCGTATTTCACTGTGGGGTCGGCCTGCAGGGGCATCCCTATCTTGAGACGGTTAATATAGACTCCGGCGATTGTTGGCATCTCCGGCTCGTATTTGGTCTCTTCTATAACTATGGATGCCAGGGTTATCACCTCTTCGCGGGTGAGTCCCGCCTCCTGTGCCTTGGCTGTGCGGCTCTTGTTCCAGAATGCCTCGTATTCCTTCCACAGGCGGTCCAGTAATTGCAGCGGAGTGGCGGTCCAGTAAACCTCGTATGTGTCTGGTAGGAACATTGCCAGGTAGGTGGCTTTGTTGAAGCCGTGCGCCTCCATAATCTCCTTGTCGTCCATCGCCTCCCGGATCTGGGCGGGAGAGGCCTCCATCTGCTGCCCCATCAGCCTGGACATCTTGTTGAGGTCGCGTACGTGGGGTTTTATGATCAGCCTTACCGGCGTTTGCCATCCGTAAGCGAACACCCTCACGAGCTGCTTGTTGGTGAGCCCTCCCGCAAGGCAGTAGTGACCCGGTTTGAAGTTCTTGTCCAGTTTCATGTGCTCCGCCGCATGCTTGAATGTAGCCATATTCTTCACGGAACCGCTGGCTGCAACCGAATCCAGAAGCCCCTGGAAATCGGTGGCGTGGTAGATGTTTACAGGGGCGCCGCCCGCAACGGTGTTGGCGCGCCTGTAGGTCATGTAGTAGAACGCCCCGCAGGCGAGCAGCACCACGGCAATCAGCGCTATCCCGGCTATGACCGGCACGCTGCTGGACTTGGTCTTCTTTTTCATTATTGTACCTTGCGCAGATTAATAATGCTCCCCACCTCCGGTTCCTTGCCGGGAGTCATGTTGTTATACTTATAAAGTTTCTTGAGTTTCACGGCAAACCGCTGGGACATGGAATACATTGTTTCCCCCTCCTCAACCACATGCTTGGCCAGGTCTTTTGTACTCTGGTTGCGTTTGGGTTCCAGATACACAATAGAGCCCGCGGGGATTGTGTGGTCTTTCTTGACGTCGTTGAAACGCATCAGCTCCCGCTTGAACAGGTTGAACTGCCGCGCCAGCGAGGCGTAATCCTCCGTGCCGTTCGCTATGATATACACCAGGCCGTGCTTCTCGTAGAATGTATACTCAATTACCACACTGCCGAGGCTGTTGGGACGGAAAGATGCCGGCGGCTCTACCTGGCGCGGGCGCTCCAGGGTAGAGGGGGAAGGGGGGAGCACA
The DNA here is from genome assembly GCA_017614715.1 of Bacteroidales bacterium. GTDB lineage: Bacteria > Bacteroidota > Bacteroidia > Bacteroidales > UBA932 > Equibacterium. The sequence continues at coordinate 3,611 of JAGABI010000039.1, forward strand.
ATCTTGCCGTCGGGCGATTTGCCGCCGGCATAGTCGTATTGGTATAGCTTGTAGTCCTCAATAATCTTTATCAGTTTGTCTGCGTACGCAGGGTCGGTGGCATAACCCGCCTTTTTCAGCCCCATTGCCCAGCCCTTGTAGTCGGAGGTCTCCAGGTCAAAGAGAAATGCATACCGGTCGTTGTAGCGCAAAAAGTCGGAGTGGTCGCTGAAAGACTGCTCCGCATTGTCGTAGCTGCGGAAACACTCCCCCTTAAGGTCGTCGTCATGACGGATTATAGGCCCCCGCCAGTTGTGGCATTTGATGCCAAAGTGGTTGTTGGCCTCCACCGCGAGGCGTGAGGTGCCGTTAGACGACTCCAGCGCCGCCTGCGCCAGGGTGATGCTGGCCGGGACGCCGCTGGCCGCCATCTGGTCCATAGCTACATCGCGCCACCGGCGGATATACTGTTCACGCAGGTCGTCCCCCTTTGCCCAAGTACATGTAAGCAGAAGGACGGCGGAGAATATAAATCGGGCAAGTATTTTCACGTAATTAAAGTTTATCATAACAAATTTAATCAAAAAGTCGTAAATTAGCCTTTCGAATAAGACAATTAAACACTTATTGATATGTTAGCACTAGTTATTATCATTGCCCTGCTGGTATTGGTGGGGGTTTACATCTTCAATACGCAGCGCAGTCTGGTCAATCTGGACGAGATGGCCAACAACGCGCTCAACCAGATTTCTGTGCAGCAGAACAGCCGCTGGGATGCAATCAGCAGCCTGGTTGCGATGACCGAGAAATACTCCAAGCACGAGCACGATACCTTGGTGGAGGTTATCGGCCAGCGCACCAAGGCCACTACGGCAGAAGAGATCAACGCACAGGAGAATGCATTTTCCGGCGTGCTCGGCCGCTTGCTGGCAGTGAGCGAACGTTATCCTGAACTGAAGGCCGACGCCATGTTCCAGAAGACTATGGACTCCATTAACGAATATGAGAACCTGGTCCGCACCAGCCGTATGGTTTATAACGACAGCGTAACCAAGATCAACCGCATGGTTCGCCAGTGGCCAAGCTCTTTCGTTGCAAGCCTTCTCCACTTTGGCAAGAGGGAGTATCTCGAGGTGGAGGACAAGAAGAAAGATATGCCCCCTATCAACGTCTAAAGATAGCTGGTGGCCTGCGGACCTTCGCAGAAGAGCAGATCTATTATCGAGAGGTTGGGGATGAAAGCCATCCTCCCGGCGAATACCTGAAAGTATTCTTTGAAAGGGGAGCCTGCGGGCTCCCTTTTTGGGTGTATGGCTTCCCGCAGGTCTGTTACCCCTTGCGCGGCAGCGCCCCAGTCACCCGTGATGCTGAATTCTGTTCGCAGGTTCATCATCGCGGCAATGCGTGCCGCGAGTTCATAATTGAGGTCAAAGAGAAAGGTGTGCCGTTTAGCGAGTATCTCCGCGATGCCGTCCCAGTAGTATTCATAGAATGGGGATGGGCCGTATGCGGTGGATATGGCATGGCAATGGGTGTGCAGCCAGTTTTTGCTGTAATCAATCCGGATATCCCTTATCAACCGGCTTCCGGCATGAAGGATGGGGAGTTGCAGCGTCTGCGGCCCGCTGGCGGTGCATATTACGCAACGGTTGCGGTATGACTGCTTCTGGAACGTCTCGCACCCCTCTATCTGCACCTGTCCGTATCTGGCAGCTGCGCGGAACCAATCCACCGGCGGCAGGTATGCGGTGGTAAGCAATACTGAGCTATTCACCTCCACGGCGGCAGATGCCCCGCTTGGAGGCGCGGATAAAATCGGTGATGATTTTGGCGTGCTTACCATCCGGGAAAAACTCGTCAATTATGCGCAGTGCATCAGAGACGTTGTTGTTCTCTTCGTATATAATCTTGTACACGCTCTTGATTTCATCTATCTCGGCGTTGGAGAATCCGCGGCGGCGGAGGCCTATCGCATTAATCCCCTCGTACACTATAGGATGGCCCGCAGAGAGGATGTATGGCGGGATATCCTTGGCTACGCCGCTGGCGCCCCCCACCATTGCGTGGGCGCCGATATGGGTAAACTGGTGCACCATTGTGCCGCCACCCACGATTGCCCAGTCATCCATATCTGTTTCTCCCGCCAATCCGACGTGGCTCACTACTATGCAGTGATTGCCGATTCGGCAGTCGTGCGCAATGTGGGCGTATGACATGATAAGGCAATCGTTGCCGATTTTTGTGAGACGTTTGCCGCTGGCGGCTGTGCCGCGGTTGATTGTGGCGCATTCGCGGACGGTTGTCCTGTCGCCAATCTCTACCCAGCTCTCCTCGCCGTCAAACTTGAGGTCCTGGGGGATGGCGCCAATTACGGCTCCGGGGAAAACCTTGCATTCGCGGCCAAGTTTGACATAATCATAGATGGTGGCGTTGGGGCCGATATGGCATCCGTCGCCGATCTCTACGTTGGCGGCGATATAGCTGAATGGTTCAATCACCACATCTTTGCCTATTTTGGCGTCGGGGTGTATGTAAGAGAGATTGTTGGCGCTCATAATAACTTCAGGATATCAGATTGCAGCAGCGATTTGCACACTGCCGTGTTGATTCGGTGTCCCGTTTTGCCCGCAATAATTGTGCCCTTCATGGGGGCACCGAGCAATGCGAAATCGCCAATCATGTCCAGCATCTTGTGCCGGACTATCTCGTCCGGGAAGTGCAGGTGCAGGTTGTTGAGGTAGCCCTCGTGTACCTTCAGGTGCTCCGCGTGAAACAGTCCTTGCATACGTTCCAGGGTGGCGTTATCCACCGGATGCTCCACAATAACGATGGCGTTGTCCAGGTCACCCCCCTTGATAAGCCCCTTGCTTGCCAGAAATTCCAGCTCATGGAAGAAGCAGAAGGTACGGCAGGGGGCAATCTGGGTGGCGTAATCTACCGTAGCATCGTATTTGAAACGCTGCACTCCCAGTACCTTTGAGTTGAAATCCACTGTAAGTTGCATCTCGCATTCTTCTGCGGGGTAGATGTCTATTGTGGCGCCGCTTGCGTCATCTTCAAAGTGGAATGGCCGCTCCAGCACCAGGTAGCGCCGTCCGGCAGGCTGCCCGGCAAGACCGTCGGCGAGGATGGCTTTCACATAGGGGAGGGCGCTGCCGTCCAGTATGGGGACCTCGGGGCCGTCAATATCCACCGTCATGTTGTCCACGCCCAATGCGGCTGCGGCGCTCATGAGATGCTCTATTGTGCTAACAGAAGCCCCGTTACAGCTGATTGTGGTGCCGCGTTCGGTGGAGGTGACATTGGTGGCCAGCGCCTTCACAACAGCATCGCCGCCGATGTCGGTGCGGCGGAAACGGATGCCGGAGAAGGGCTCTGCGGGACGGATTGTCATGGTTGTCACCGCTCCGGTGTGGAGGCCCTTGCCGTAAAAGGTATATGACTTTCTAAGAGTGTGCTGCATCTGAATCGGTAGTGGTGGGTTTTGTCTCGCCGCTCTTCTTGAATGCAGAATAGGAGCGCATATAATGCATATAAGTCATCGCAGGATAGCCCATCAGGCTCTGTCCCGGAGTTCTCCAGTCCTTCATGAGTCCGGTTTTGGCGGCGAAGGTGGTGTTGGGGGCGATGGTGATGTGTCCGCCTATGCCGCACTGCCCGCCAAAGACGCAATGCTCCCCTATATGGGCGCTGCCGGCGATGCCGGTCTGCCCGGCTATCACCGTGTCGGAACCTATCTCGACGTTGTGCGCCACCATTATAAGGTCGTCGAGCTTCACGCCTCGGCGGACTATTGTAGAGCCCATGGTGGCGCGGTCGATGCAGGTGTTGGCCCCGATTTCTACGTTATCTTCAATAACCACGTTGCCGGTCTGTTGTATTTTTTTGTAGGTCCCGTCTTCGAGAGGGGCGAATCCGAAGCCGTCGGCGCCTATCACGCAGCCGGAGTGCAGTATGCAGTTGTCACCTATCACGCAGTCGTGGTAAACCTTTACGCCGGGGTAGATGGTGACATTGTCGCCGACCTTTACATTATTCCCGATATAGACCTGGGGATATATCTGGCAGTCGCGTCCGACCTTTGCTCCGCGCTCAATCACAGTATATTCGCCAATCCACGTGCCGCGTTTCACCTTTCCTCGGACCGAGTGTCTGTAGCTGAAAAAGCGTGCGATGCGGTTGCCCTTTTTGCGCGAGCGCTTGAGGGAGGAGAACCACTCCAGCAGGCTGGCCACCGACTGGTAGGCATCGTCCACCGCAATCATGGTGGCGTTTACCTTCTCTTTCGGGGTGAAGGAGCGGTTTACCAGCACGACGCTAGCGCCGGTGGTGTAAAGGTATTTTTCATATTTGGGATTAGCCAGGAAACAGATGTTGCCGGCCTTGCCGTATTCAATCCTGGCGGGAGAGGATACCGTCACGTCGGGATCCCCTATGATGTCGCCGCCCAGCTGCCCGGCAATTTCCCTCGCTGTTAATTTCATTTGAGTCAAAGTGTTGAAAAACGCGTGGCTAAGGTAATAAAATTTGCACAATAAACTCCGATGGACTATATTTGCGCTCGAATTTGAGGGGCTGGGTAAGTCCCTCATTTTTTTGTATGATGAAGCAGGCAGACATACTTAAGAGCGCAGCGGAGCAGTACGCTGATCAGAACGGTCTTTTTGTGGTATCGATAGAGATATCAAAAGACAACGACATTGACATCACAATCGATGCCGACAGCCGCGACATTACCCTGGACGATTGCGTGGGGATGACCGGTTATATCCAGGAGCGGGTGAACCGCGACGAGGAGGATTATTCCCTCACCATAGGCTCCGCCGGCCTTACATCGCCGTTCAAGGTGCTGCGCCAGTGGCGCAAGGCGGTAGGCGGCGAGATCCAGCTGACCCGCAAGAGCGGCGAGCGCATCCGTGCAACCCTTCTCTCCGCCTCGGAAGAGGGAGTGGAGATATCCTATCAGAAGAAAGGCGAGGGCAAGGGCGCCAAGGCAAAGGAGACTGTAACCGAGAGCCTCGGATACGATGAAATCAAAACAGCAAAACCTATAATTAAATTTTAATTACAATAATGGAAGTAAATCTGGTCAGCACATTCGCTGAATTCAAAGAGGGTAAAAACATAGACAGGCCCACGATGATGAGCGTCCTTGAAGAGGCTTTCCGTGCGCAGTTGGAGAAAATGTATGGAGAGGATGCCAAATTTGACATCGTCATCAACATAGACAAGGGTGACTTTGAGATCTGGCGTACCCGCGAGGTGGTTGAGACCGTAGAGAATCCCGCGACTGAGATTTCTCTGGACGAGGTCAGCAAAATAGATGACTCTTACGAGGTGGGCGAGGATTACACTGAGGAGGTCAAGCTCTCCCAGTTTGGCCGCCGCGGCATCCTGAACATCCGCCAGAACCTTGCAGGCCGCATTATGGACCTTGAGAATGCTAACCTCTACAACCGCTATAAAGAGCGCATCGGCGAGATTATCGTAGGGCAGGTACACCAGTCCTGGAAGAAAGAGACCATCATCCACGACGAGGAGAAGAACGAGCTGGTGCTCCCCAAGAGCGAGCAGATTCCTTCTGACTTCTTCCGCAAGGACGACACGGTGAAGGCTATCATCATCAATGTGGAGATGAAGAACAACCGTCCCGTGATAACCCTCTCCAGAACATCCAGCCTCTTCCTCGAGAAACTCTTCGAGCAGGAGGTGCCAGAGATATTCGACGGCCTGATCACCATCAAGAAGGTGGTCCGCATCCCCGGCGAGCGCTCCAAGGTGGCGGTCGAGTCTTACGACGACCGCATCGACCCGGTCGGCGCCTGCGTGGGTGTCAAGGGCTCCCGTATCCACGGCATCGTGAAGGAGCTGCACAACGAGAATATCGACGTCATCAACTGGACAAACAACAAGCAACTGCTTATACAGCGCGCCCTTTCTCCTGCACGCATCTCCTCCATGGAGTTTGACGAGGCTAACAAGACCGTCAATGTATACCTCAAACCTTCCGAGGTATCCGTAGCGATTGGCAAGGGCGGCTGCAACATCAAGCTTGCAGGTATGCTCATCGATTATCAGATAGAGGCTTACCGCGAAGTTGACGAGGCTGAGGCCGCTGCAGAAGAAGAGGATGTATTGCTGGAGGATTTCAGCGACGAGATTGACATGTGGATAATCGACGCCCTCAAGGCTATCGGCCTGGATACAGCCAAGAGCGTCCTGGCCCTTCCCGTGGAGGAGATCAGCCAGCGTGCCGACCTCGAGGACGAGACCGTGGAGGAGGTACAGAGAATTCTCCGGTCCGAATTTGAATAAAAAAACAACAAGGGATACAGAATGGCAAAAATTCGAGCTAGTAAAGTAGTCAAAGAATTCAACATCGCACTTTCGACTCTGGTAGAGTTTCTCCACAAGAAGGGGATAGAGATAAAGTCCAACCCTGGCGCGGTGCTCTCAGAAGATGCTTATGCCTTGGTGGAGAAAGAGTTCGCCAAGGAGCACCTGCTTAAGGAGCAGTCCCGTAAGGTGGCTATTTCTGTAAAGGAGATTACAGAAAACGAACACTCAAAGGCACCGGTGGAAGAGCCAGAAGAGGTTATTATCAAGACCAACGTGCTGGACAGCAAGCCCTTCGCGGCAAAGAGCGCGCCTGCACCCAAGCCGGAACCGGAGAAGCCTGCACCCGAGCCGGAGCCTGCACCGGAGCCGGGAAGGCCTCAGATGCAGACATTGAATGTTCTGGACAAGATAGATCTCGAGGCCCTCAATAAACCCAAGAAGGTTGAAAAGCCGGCACCGGAGGAGGTTAAACCGGTTGAGCAGGAACAGCCGGCGCTGGAGATGGCACCTGCCCAAAAAGAGGAAGATGAGGCCCCCGTTCCGGCAGAGAAACCTGTCATCGAGCATATAGAAACCAAGGTGGAGAAGCTCAAAGGTCCCGCCATTCTTGGTAAGATCAACCTTGAGGAGACCAAGCCTGCACCCAAGGAGAAGCCGCGCGACAAAAACAAGAAGCGTGAGCGCATCCACAAGCAGACCACAAAGGTCGATATCAACCAGAGCGCAAACTTTGGCAAGGATGCCGACCGCAACCGCCGGGGCAAGAAGGGGCAGCGCGATGCAATGCCCAGCAAGTTTGTCCGTCCCGAGACAGATGAAGATGAGGTTCAGCGTCAGATAAAGGAGACTTACGCACGTCTCACAGAGAGCCGCAGCAAGACCAAGGGCAGCAAGCACCGCCGCGAGAAGCGCGAGATATTCGAGGCTAAGCAGGAGGAGGCAATGCAGCAGGAGATGCTCACCAGTAAGATATTGAAAGTGACCGAGTTCGTTACCGTAAACGAACTTGCCATCATGATGAACAATACCCCCGTAACCAAGGTTATCGAGGCTTGTATGAATCTGGGCCAGATGGTATCCATCAACCAGCGGCTTGAGGCAGACGCCCTGGTGCTGGTGGCAGAGGAGTTCGGCTACAAGATTGAGTTCACCACCGCCGGGGAACAGGAGGCACTGGAGCAGGAAGAGGACCGTCCGGAGGATCTGGTTCCTCGTCCGCCTATCATCACTGTGATGGGGCACGTGGACCATGGTAAAACATCGTTGCTCGATTATATCCGCAAGTCAAACGTGATTGCCGGCGAGGCGGGTGGTATCACCCAGCACATCGGTGCCTACAACGTGAAGCTTCCCGACGGCCGTCACATCACATTCCTGGATACCCCTGGTCACGAGGCCTTCACCGCGATGCGTGCCCGTGGCGCCAAACTCACCGATATCGCCATCATCATTATCGCAGCCGACGACGCCGTGATGCCCCAGACCATTGAGGCCATCAACCATGCACAGGCGGCCGGCGTGCCTATGGTGTTTGCAATCAATAAGATAGATAAGCCCGGCGCAAGCGGTGAAAAGATCCGCGAGCAGTTGGCGAATATGAATATCCTTGTGGAGGACTGGGGCGGCAAGTACCAGTGCCAGGAGATCTCTGCAAAGAAGGGTATCAATGTAGACAAGCTTCTGGACAAGGTGCTTCTGGAGGCCGATATGCTGGATCTTAAGGCCAATCCCAACAAGCGGGCTGTGGGCAGCGTGGTTGAGTCGTCTCTCGACAAGGGCCGTGGTTACCTTGCCACAGTGCTGGTTCAGTCGGGTACCCTTCACGTCGGTGACGTTGTCCTGGCGGGCTGCTATACCGGACGCGTAAAGGCTATGTTCAACGAACGCGGCCAGAAGATTACCGAGGCGGGTCCCTCTACACCTGTGTCTGTGCTCGGCCTTAACGGCGCCCCCACCGCAGGTGATACCATCAACGTTCTGGAAGATGAAAAAGAGGCCAAGGAGATTGCCAACAAGCGGGAGCAGCTGCTCCGTATGCAGGGCCTGCGCGCACAGCAGCATGTCACCCTCGAGGAGATCGGCCGCCGTATCGCAATCGGCAACTTCAAGGAGCTCAACATCATTGTCAAGGCCGATGTGGACGGTTCCATCGAGGCCCTTTCAGATTCCCTCATCAAACTCTCTACCGAGGAGGTCAAGGTCAATGTCATCCACAAGGCTGTGGGTGCCATCTCCGAGTCGGATGTCCTGCTGGCAGTTGCATCCAACGCCATCATCATCGGCTTCCAGGTGCGTCCCAGTGCGGATGCCCGCCGCCAGGCAGAGAAGGAGGGTATCGAGATTCGTCTCTACTCAGTCATCTACGACGCCATCAACGAGGTCAAGGATGGTATAGAGGGTATGCTTGCTCCGGAAGAGAAGGAGGAGGTTACAGCTACCGCCGAGGTGCGCGAGACCTTCAAGATCTCCAAGGTCGGTACCATTGCCGGCTGTATGGTCAAGGAGGGCAAGCTCACCCGCACCGCCAAGGTGCGCGTAATCCGCGACGGCATTGTGGTCTATACCGGTATGCTCGGCTCTCTCAAGCGCTTCAAGGATGATGTCAAGGAGGTTGCGGCAGGCTACGACTGCGGTATGAACATAGAGAACTTCAACGACATCAAGGTCGGCGACGTAATCGAAGCCTACACCATAGTCCAGATCAAGAGAACCTTATAAGGTAAGCTTGTATCTGCGCCAGTTCCGTTCCAGAGCGCTTTGCCAGGGCTCGGCAACGATGCCGAAATCGCGCTCAATCTTGGAGCAATCCAGATATGAATAACTCGGACGGGCCGCCTTTTGCGGGTACTCGTTCGATTTTATATCCACTACCCGGCAGCGGTTATGGGCGCAGTGCATGATGGCGGCGGCAAAAACGCTCCAACTGCATGGACCCCTCCCGCTGAAGTTGTATATCTCTCCGCGCTGCGTAGTGAGGTTGTCCATAATCTTCACTGTGGCCGCCGCCAGGGAGTCGGCTGCGGTGGGGCTGCCAATCTGGTCGCAGACCACCTTTATCTGATCCCGCTCCGCGCCTAAGGCGGCCATCGTCTTCATGAAATTCTTGCCGTAGGGGGAGTAGAGCCATGCCGTGCGGACAATAGCGCCACGGCATCCGGAGAGTTGCATAGCCCGTTCGCCAGCCAGTTTGCTTGCGCCATATATGCTTAGCGGGGCGGGGGAGTCGCTCTCTTTGTATGGGGTGCGCTTGCTCCCGTCAAACACATAGTCGGTGGATATCTGGATAAGGGCGGCATCGGCCTTGAGCGCCGCCTCAGCAAGGGTTTTTACGCCAAGTTCGTTTACCCGGTAGCATAGTCCGGCATTCTCTTCTGCCGCCTCTACGTTGGTGTATGCCGCGCAGTTTATTATGGTGTTGATACCGTGTTCTGCGATGAATTTTTCTACAGCCGCTGCGTCGCAGATGTCAAGTTCTGCGTCGGTGGCGAACACCCGTTTGCGACGGGCTAGTTTCCTCTGTAGTTCAAGCCCTAATTGCCCATTGGCTCCCGTTATCCAGATTGAAGAAATCATTGAATAAATAATTTTCTTTCACAAATGTAGATAATAAAATTGTTATCTTTGTAAACTGAACATAATGTACATATATGGATTATAATACATACAGAGAGAAGTTGATTCTTCCGGAATACGGGAGACACGTGCAGAAGATGATTGAGAAGGTGAAGGGAATCGAGGATAAGGAGAAGCGGAACGAGCAGATTCAGGCTGTGGTGAACGTGATGGCGCTGCTTAATCCCTCGCTCAAGGAGTATCCGGATTACAAGCGCAAGCTTTGGGACCATGTTTATGTGATTGCCGGCTACGACATTGACATAGACTCCCCATACGAGGTGCCCACCCCGGCAAAGGCGGCTGCAAAGCCGGATCCTATCCCCATTGAGAAAACTCCGATCAAGGCGAGCTGTTATGGCCGCAACATAGAGAATATGATTGACCTTGTGGCCGGCATAGAAGATGCCACCGTCCGCAACGAGATGATCCGCAACCTGGCCCGCTATATGCGTCAGCAGTATCTCATCTGGAACAAAGACAGCGTTGCCGATGAAACCATCCTCAAGGATATGGCCCAGCTGGCCCAAGGAAAACTGGAGATACCTGAGGGGTTGGAACTTGGCGCCGTGCATGGAGATTTCAACCGTCCTCGCGGAATCGATCCCCGTCAGGGTCAGTTCGGCAAGAAAAACAAGAAGAAGAAATTCAGGAACAACAATTAGCGATGGCCACGAAGAAAAAGAAAAAAAAGAGACAGTCCCGGGTCCCCACTCTCAGCCAGGATCAGAAAATAGCTATCCGGTTGATGCTGGGCTTGCTGTTGCTTGGGATTACGGTGCTGGTCACCGCATCGCTTGTTTCGTATGTCTTTACCTGGAAGGCGGACTACAGCATCAAGTCCAATCCGGAGGTGTGGCGCGACTATGTCATTACGCAGAATGTTTGTGGCAAGGTGGGATATTTCATATCTGACTTTTTGATTGCCAGGCTGTTCGGTATCGGTGCCTATTGCATTCCTTTCTTCCTGATAGCTCTCACCATAGGTTGCTTCCGCATCCGCAAGGTGCGCCTGCTGCGCTGTTTTCTCCTCTGCCTTATGGGTGCCATAGTCATATCTCTCTTGGCATCTTACATCGCCGGTTTCTGGAATGTGTTCGTGCTCTCCACCGGTGCCGGCGGCTCCTACGGTTATTTTGCCAACAAGTGGCTTTGCTCTACCGTCGGTGTTCTTGGGGCAGGGCTGATTATCGGGTTCCTGTTCATCCTCTGGCTGGTACTGTGTTCCAACAAGGTTGCCCTTGCAATAGACAAATTCATTTACCGTGCGTTCAACCGTCCTCTCAGGGCAAAGGAGGAGGTGACCGAGCCTGTTCCGGCTGAGGTTGAGGACGACCCCGGATATGTAATATCTGTAGAGTCAGAGGAGCCCGATAAAGGGCTGGAAGTGGAACCTGCCGCGGCTACGGAAGAGGAGGTTGTTCCGGAAGAGGAAGAAGATACAGTGATAGATCTGGAATCGGATGCTCCGGAGAGTGATGTTGTGATTACGGTAGAAAAGGGAGGATACGATCCGGACGCGAATATGGGGGAGGATGACATAGACCATCTGTACAATCCCCGTCTGGACCTGTCGCAGTACGAATTCCCTTCGGTAGCGCTGCTTGACGATTACAAGGACAAGTGGTACGAGATATCGATGGACGAGATGGAGCGGAACAAGAACCGCATCGTCCATACCCTGGGCAGCTATAAGATCCGCGTGGAGAGCATCTCCGCAAAGAAGGGCCCTACCGTTACCCTCTATAAGATCCGCCTGGCAGAGGGTACGCGCATCGCACAGGTCAAGCGGCTGGAAGAGGATATCGCCATGTCGCTGGCAGCCAAGGGTGTCCGCGTACTTGTCCTGGAGGGCGCCATCGGTATAGAGGTCGCCAACGAGAAGCCGAGCGTAGTGCCGCTCAAGATGATTCTCAACTCCCCGCAGTACCGCGAAAAGAGTGCAAATATGGAGCTTCCCGTGGCACTGGGTATCACCGTTACCAACGAGCCGTTCTTCCTTGATCTGGCCCGTATGCCGCACCTTCTGGTTGCGGGTGCCACCGGTATGGGTAAGTCGGTAGGCTTGAACGCCATTATCGCTTCGCTGCTCTATGCAAAGCATCCTTCTGAGATGAAGTTCGTGATGGTGGACCCCAAGAAGGTGGAGCTGGACTTTTATCAGGCTCTGGAGAAGCATTTCCTTGCCGCCCTGCCCGATGCCGACGAGGTTATCATCACAGATACCACAAAGGTCGTGCATACGCTGCGCTCTCTCTGCTCTGAGATGGATGCCCGCTACGATTTGCTTCGCGATGCCGGGGTGCGCAAGATCACAGAATACAATGAGAAGTTCTTAAACCGTAAGCTCAATCCGCTTAAGGGTCATAAGTATCTCCCTTATATAGTTGTGGTTATAGATGAGTTTGCCGACCTGCTGATGACGGCGGGCCGCGAGGTGGAGGAGCCCATTGCGCGACTGGCTCAGAAGGCCCGTGCCGTGGGTATCCATCTGGTTATCGCAACCCAGAGGCCTACTACCGATGTCATTACCGGTACCATCAAGGCCAACTTCAACTCCCGCATAGCTTTCAAGGTGAACTCTGGCGTGGACAGCAAGACCATCATCGATGCCTCCGGCGCACAACGCCTGATTGGCCGCGGCGATATGCTGGTGCTCTATCCGGGAAGCGATTTGGTGCGTGTGCAGTGCGCGATGATCGATACCCCGGAGATTGAGCGTATCACCAAGTTTATCGGCAAGCAGAGGGGATACAGTCATGTATTCTGGCTGCCGGAGTATGTGGACGAGAGTGCCGACGATGCCGGCGGCAATGCGGCTAACCTGTCTAAGCGCGACGCTCTCTTTGAGGAGGCGGCCAAGATTCTTGTCCAGACCCAGCAGGGCTCCACATCCTTGCTGCAGCGCAAGCTCAACCTGGGCTATAACCGCGCCGGCAGGCTTATGGATCAGTTGGAGGCTGCGGGTATCGTGGGCCCCTCCAACGGCAGCAAGAGCCGTGATGTCCTCATTACCGATTTTGATACGCTGGATCGAATAATTGAGGCGCTTGACCATCAGTAGCCTTTGGCACTTATTTTGCCTTTTGAGGGTAAAAGGCCTAATACTGTGAATTATGAAAAGGATCGTAATAGCACTCTTTCTTCTGGTATCTGCACTCGCAGTTTATGCTGCAGACGATGCTGTGACCCTCTGGGACGAACTCAAGAAGCAGGGGCAGGTCTCCATGAACTTCTCGCTTAAAGGGACCGATTCGGGCGGTGTCGTGGTCTCTTCAGAGGAGGGGAAGGCTTATCTGCAGGGTGACTGCTACCGCATCGAGTGCGGCGATATGCTCATCTGCTGCAACGGTCAATCGATGTGGATGTTCAACAGCGCCACAGAAGAACTTGTCATAGATCACGACGAAGCGATGCCTTTCATGAAGGCCACCGATATCCGCAAGGACCAGAAGGGCAATATCAATGCGACATACGTTGCGGACGACATCACCTTCAAGGTCAAAGTCAGCGACATCGTACCAGTCTCCACTCCCTGGCCCGCATCATTCTTCACCATCGACGAGTCGTCGCTCTCAGAAAACGTCATCGTCACCGATTTGAGGGAATAGTTATACATCAGCGCAGAAGTGTTTGCTTGCATAAACCCACTCAGTGCAGAAGCCTCCGCTTGCAATGCTTTATGGTCAAAAATCTGCCCTTGAAAGCATTCAAGCTACGGACTATATCTGCACTTCGTTCTACGCCGGCTGTCCAGCCAAAGCGCCCCTACGTTTTAAGTAGGGCTCCACGAAACTTTGGCGCGAGCGCAACCCTTTTCCTTCTTAGATGTCTTTGGCGCCTCCACTGCCGCGGGGACGGGTTGGACAGCCGCGGATCTCCTGGCGCTTTGGCTGGACAGGAGCGCTTCCTGCCACTAAGTCAATATCTGCGTGGCACTCACATGCCTGTCTATCAGTCTTTTATGCAATGTCGATTGCGCAATAATACACAAGCGATATGTTGTAAAACGCTGATTTAGAGAGGGCAAGGTGCCACGGGTATTAACACAAACAGCTGTGTATCGCAAACTCCGGCAGCTTTTGCAATTACATCGATAATTGTGTACATTTGCAGGTCATGACATTCGTCCCCGCAATATCTTCAATTATCGCCCCGAAACTCGTGGGGGGGGGGTACTAAAAATCTATTATTCAGTAATTTATATTGCTTTATCGCGCTGCGCTGCAAATCTGTCTTTAGCGAGTTTGCGTGGGAATCGTGTCTTCTTACGTCACGGAATATTTCTGTAATCATAAAATATTAACCTAATCAAAAAGCAAGATGAAAAGAATTCTTTACGTATCCCCCACAATCAAGGAGTATAGAATCTCTCCTGAGAATGTAATCCTCCAGGGTTCTTCAGTTAACCCGGAAGTAGGCATTGATTCTATGAATTTAGACTAAATGGTAAACCAGCAAAGGCTATGAAAAGAACCCTTTTAGCGGCGATTCTGGCTACCGCAGCCATCGCTTTCTCCTGTACTATGGAAGAGCCTGTAAAGAGCGACTCCATGGTTTTCAACCCCACGGCAACCGTTACTGACTTTGTTCTGGACGGTACAACCAAAACCTCGTTCACAATCAAAGATAACGAGATGACGTTTGCATTCGAGGATGAGGACATCCTCCGTATTTATCCTTTAAATCCCGTTGGTGACGGCCTCCTTTTCACCGTAAAGGAGAACAAAGGCAGTTCTTGTGTTTTCGACGGCGGCGGCTTTGGCCTTTTTGGGGGCCTGTCGTATGCGGCATTCTATCCCGGCAGTGATGAGGTTGTACCCGATGCAACCGAGATTCCCGTGGACTATACGGGCCAGTCTATGATGGCAAAAGAAGCCTGGGACCTCTCCGCAGTTGACTATCTGGTAGCCAGCATTCCGGCAGTTGAAGGCGCCTGCAACTTCTCCATGAAACATATCGGTGCGCTTGTGGTATTGGATGTCACCTTTGAAGAGGCTGGCTCTTACAACGAGCTCACCCTCACCTCTGATGGTACCCCCTTCATCACAAACGGGACTATTGACCTGACTGCAGATCCCATCGCTGTCACCGGTACAGAATTCGCCGAGACCATCTCCCTCACCCTTGGCAATGCTGACGGCATTTCCGTTGAGGCAGGCGAGACCGTACGCTTCGTCATGATGATTGCTCCCGTTGATATGTCAAACAGCACCATCAAGATGACGCTCACTAACGGTTATGACGAAATCAGCACAGAGTTTGAAGGCAAGAACTATCAACCCGGAAAGGCATTTAAAATCCTTGGATCGCCCGTTGGCTCAGAAGAGCCTCTGGGTGACATCAAGGCCATTGACCTCGGCTTACCTTCAGGTACCCTTTGGGCCAACATGAATGTTGGCGCTCACCACCCTAGTGATATCGGGGGGCGCTATGCGTGGGGAGAAGTATCCACAAAATCCTACTATGATTGGGATAATTACAAATGGTGCGAGGGTACTTATAGCAGTATGACCAAATACTGCACTTATTCTTCTTATGGCGCTGTGGACGGCAAGATAAAACTGGATGACGAAGACGATGTGGCCCAAGTCCAATGGGGCAACGGCTGGCGAATGCCGACCAAGGCAGACCTGAAAGAACTGGTTGATTACTGCACTATTACCAGCACCAGTTTGAACGGAGTCCAAGGACAACTTGTTACTGGGCCAAACTCTAACACAATCTTTTTGCCATACAATGGTCAATGGGATGAAGGAGGGCTTGTACATAGGAGTTCTGTTTTCCTGTGGGCATCCGAAACGGAGGGAGATTATTATGCGATTCTATATAGATCAGGTTATATAGGCAACTATAATCATAAGCATGATGGCCTCTGTGTCAGACCCGTTAAAGATGGCTCAAAAGCTGTCTACTTAAGCGCGAACGGAACATCAAATTGCTATATTGTTCCTTCTGCGGGGAATTACAAAATACGGGCGGATGTGAAAGGGAATAGTTCCCAGGCTCTGGATGGAACACCGAATAATGCGGTTGTCGTTTGGGAGACCAATAATACGGATATCGCCCCGGAAGCCGGGTCAATTGTTCATAATGTCAAGTATGAGGACGGGTTCATCTTCTTCGAGTCTAATGGTAATAACGGCAACGCCCTCGTTGCTGTTAGAGATTCTGAGGGCGAAATAATATGGAGTTGGCATCTATGGTTTACACCCTATAATCCCTCTGAGGATTATGATCTCTATTCTGGTAGTAACATTCCCGTAATGAACCGTAATCTTGGATCTCTATCAAATAATCCTGGCGAACCGACTACCATCGGTTTTTATTACCAATGGGGACGCAAAGATCCATTCCCTTCCAGCAGTAGCGTTAACAGTTACTCGCCGATAGCTACTTGCCCCTCCAACGTTTTCAGTGAAACGCAAAACACATCTTCAACAGGAACTATCGAATATGCCATTCACCATCCTACACAGACAATTGGAGAAAATCCTGATCACAGTGTGCATGATTGGTTATATTACACTAATGGTGATTTATGGGGCAGCTCTAAAACCATTTATGACCCATGTCCTGCGGGATGGAAAGTTCCTGAAGCTTCTTTATATTCAGGTTTTACATCAAGCGGAGACTACGTTAGGGATTCTGAAAATCATGGAATCGTTTTCCATGCATCTACTCCAGCAACTTTCTACCCTGCTGCAGGGACTATGTCTGCCGGAGGCTTGTATGTCAATGAATTTGCAGAAAGTTGCCATTACTGGACTTCTTCGAAGATATCTTCAACTATTTCCAAAAGATTTTGTGTATACTCTTATTCTTCACCTACGACTGGTTTTAATAGTTTTCGATCTCATGGATTTCCCATTAGATGCTGCAAAGAAACAGAGGAATAAAACTAGTAAATCAACGAAGTTGCATTCAAGACGAAGATTTCAAAAATTAATTATAGCAGATGTAAAACTGCTATAAACGACGAAGCAACAAAGACCCGCTTGATGTTATCCAGGCGGGTCTTTTTCATGTGAATATATTATCAGAATTACTTAGGAAGTGTGGGTTGTTTATCATTTGGTCAGATGTCAGATTGCGGTGAAGACGTCACGGATGGAGGGGTAAGCATGATGTCAGAAACCTTGCAAATGGTTGGACCCTTGCAAATGCGGTGAAAAAAGTCTTACCTTTGCAGGTGTTGGATAAATGTGTTATGATTGAGGCTTTGTTTAAATACTATTTGGAGAATCAGGATGCTCTGGTGAAGAAGTATGACGGTAAGTATATCGTCATTACGGAGGATGGTGTTGTGGGTGCATTTGATACTGTGCGGGACGGGTACGACATGGGTCTCAACCGCTACGGGAGGGGAAATTTCATGCTGCAACTCTGCACTCCGGGCGATGGAGCGTACAGTCAGCGATATTTCACCTCAAGAGTAGCATTCTGACATGGATCCTGTAGCTTTTTCCCTCCGCCATAACTATTTGACTCAGGACCTGATGACTCCGGTCCGGATTCGTGATGCACAGGTTTCTACCGATGATGCTGCCGATGGATCGTTCCTCCCTTGCGATGCATTATGGGATACTGGTGCTATGGCATCAGTTATTTCGACGGAGATTGTGTATGCTCTCAATCTGTCTCCAGTCTCACAGTGTGTGACCTATCATGCCCAGGGGCAGAGTTTGGTGAATGTGTATATGGTAGATGTAATATTACCGAATAAGATTCTTGTCCGGGACGTTCAAGTAACAGAGGGACATCTGAGCGGTTTTGGTATGCTCATAGGTATGGACATAATCAATCTTGGGGATTTCTCGCTTACGCATAAAAACGGTAATACTGTTTTTTCGTTTCAAATACCGTCCACGCACGAATATGACTTTGTCAAACAGATAGAGCAGGGCATAGGTGCTAAGAAAAATCGAAAGAATAAGTAGCCTTTGCGGAAGCCCTTAGGTGTCAGAGAGATGCGAAGACGTCGCGGATGGAGGGGTAGGCGTGGCGAAGGAGGCGGGGCAGGCGGCCGGGACCGCACCAGGTGGCGCGCTCGATATCTTCTTCTGTCTGGACTTTGACTTTTTCGGGTTCGGTGAGGGTCATGCGGTACCAGTGGGACTCTTTCAGCACGAAGTTTCCGCTGCGGTGGTGTGTGTGGTAAGTGACGCAAACAGTGTCGCCGAGGGCGATGTGTGTCAAGCCTGTCTCTTCCTGCACTTCGCGTAGGGCGCACTCTTCAAGGGTTTCGCCCGGTTCCTGATGCCCTTTGGGCATGTCCCATGCGCCGCGGCGCCAGAACAGCAGGGTCTGCCCCTTGATGTTGCAAATCACGCCCCCGGCAGCGACCTCGCGCTTTAGGGTGGAGATGAACTCGTCAAATGCGGTGCCGGGACTGTCGGCCTCTATCACAAGTGCCTCTATGTCGACGGCCTTTTCAAACCAGAAGGGGAGTTGCGACAGGTCGTCGCCCTGCTGGTATTTGTAATAAACACGGCCGTCGTCATAACCGGCCACGGAACCCGCCGGGACAATCTCCACGCTGCGGTTTGAGAAATACACTTTATACATTTATTACGCTGTTTTCTATGAGTTTGACAAAAATACTAAAAATTATACCTTTGTATCCATCATTATGACAATTATGAATACGATAGAAAAGAATGTCGCCGGGTTCCTGCTCGATATCGGTGCAGTCCAACTCCGCCCGGACGAGCCTTTTACCTGGGCGTCGGGCTGGAAATCGCCCATTTACTGCGACAACCGCAAGATTCTCTCTTACCCGGAAATCCGCAACAAGGTGTGCGAATATACCTTGCAGACTATAGAAGAGCATTTTAAAACGGTAGATGTTATTGCCGGTGTGGCAACTGGCGCCATCGCTCTCGGGGCGCTGGTGGCAGACCGCCTGAACAAGCCTTTCATATATATCCGTCCCGTCCCCAAAGATCACGGTATGGGCAACCAGATTGAGGGTGTCTTTCATCATGGTGATCACGTGGTGGTTATAGAGGACCTGATTTCTACTGGTTCCAGCTCTCTGGCCGCTGCCGACGCAGTTACCGCTGCGGGCTGCATTGTTGAGGGTATGGTGGCGATTTTCTCTTATAACTTCACCTCCGCACGCCGCGAATTTGAGATTCACTCTGCGCTGGAGCTTTATACGCTCTCCAATTACGACGTGCTGATTGAGACTGCTGTTGAGCGCAACCTGGTGTCTGAGGAGAGTCTGGAGATGCTGCGCGAATGGCGTTATCGTCCGGAAACCTGGGGGAGATAGCATGTCTGACACGCTGCTTAAAAGCAAGACGGTGCTCATTGACCGCCAGCCTGCGGTGCTGTATAGCGCCCTTGGCGATTTGAGTGCGCTGGTAAAGAACCTGCCGGAAGATAAGCGGGCCACCATAACCGCTACCCAGGATACTATTTCTGCCAATATGCAGGGATTCAACTTTGGGATGAAGGTTATTGAACGCGAGCCTTTCAACCGCATCACGTTTGAGCAGACCGACGGCACACCGATAGCGTTCCAGATCCAGGCCTGCTTTGATACTGT
This sequence comes from Bacteroidales bacterium, assembly GCA_017614715.1. Classification (GTDB taxonomy): domain Bacteria; phylum Bacteroidota; class Bacteroidia; order Bacteroidales; family UBA932; genus Equibacterium. The sequence goes on from JAGABI010000039.1 coordinate 23,094, forward strand.
GGACGATCCTTCGGATGCCGATGCTGACTGCAAGACCAGTTTTCATCTGGAGCTGGCAACCCACCTTAGCGGCATGCTCAAGATAATGCTGGGTAGCAAACTCCAGGGTGTGCTGGACCGCCTCACCGATACTATCGCTGCAGCGGCTGAGGGACGCACTCCCGATATCTCAATGGAGAGTTTCATGTAGTGCCAATGGCGCTCTTTCCGCAAGAATTCATAGATAGTACCCGCGCTGTTTTTGGCGACAGAGCGGAAGTCGTTCTGGAGGCCCTCTCTGCTGGTGATTCCGTTACTGCCGTCAGGGCAAATCCCGCCAAGATAAGTGCGTCCACATTGCGCGGCAGATTCGCTGCGGCGGGGGAGTTTGTCCCCTGGTGCGGCGATGCTTTTTACCTGGACGAGCGTCCCGTTTTCTCTCTGGATCCGATGCTTCATGCCGGAGCGTATTATGTGCAGGATCCGTCGGCAATGTTTGTCGGAGCCGTTGCAAAAATGGTGTTTTCAGAATTTGAAGATCCACTTAAGGTACTCGATTTGTGTGCTGCTCCGGGGGGCAAATCTACTGCCGTCGCAGCCTCTCTCAGACCCTCAGATTTGCTGGTTTCCAACGAAGTTATTGGCTCCCGGGCATCCATTTTGGCAGAAAATATGGTCAAATGGGGTACGGGTAACGCTATTGTTACAAATAATGATCCAAAGGATTTTGCACGACTTGCCGAAACCTTTGATATAATTCTGGCGGATGTTCCGTGCTCCGGGGAGGGTATGTTCCGCAAAGATGCCGGCGCAGTTGCAGAATGGTCGCTGGAGAACGTCCGGCTTTGCGCCGCGCGACAACGGAGAATCGTTGCAGATGTCTGGGATTCGCTTCGCGAAGGTGGGTATCTCATCTATTCTACTTGCACCTTTAATTCAAGTGAGAATGACGACAATGTGAAGTGGATTTGCCGCGAACTTGGGGCGGATGTTGAGCTTCTAACCGGGGCGCTTGCTTCCAGCGGTGCAATGGAAACCAAGTACGGTCTCCAGTTCGCTCCCGGGATCACTCGCGGCGAAGGGCAGTATGTGGCGCTGTTGCGTAAAACGGCACCGGCAAAGACGGGGAAGCAGTCGAAGCCATTTACTGTAAAGCGGGCGTCAACTATGGGCTCCAAATCCGCCAAAAGCATCAAGTGCGACTGGGTGCTGACGGGTATGACGTGTTATGAGGTTGAAACTTCTGCCGGCAAGATGCTTAAGGCATATCCCTCAAATCTTGAAAGCGAAATCCGCAGTCATGAATCCAGATTGAAGGTAATCCGCAGCGGTGTGGCAGTCGCATCCGTCAAGGGGCGCGACCTCGTCCCGCAGGCCGATCTGGCTCTCAGCCAGGCCTTCAACAGCGAAACTTTCCCGCAGGTAGAACTCACCCGCGAGCAGGCACTGCAATTCCTCCGCTGTGAAGCCATCCAGTTGCCCGATGCCCCCAAAGGTTTCCTCACGGTCACATACGAACAGCTGCCGATAGGTTTCGTGAAAAACCTCGGCAGCCGAGCGAATAATCTTTTCCCCCAATCTTGGAGGCTGAGAATCTCTTAGAACATGTGGTAGTGCGGGCCGAAGCGCTCGAAGGCGGCGCGGTCCAGCTCCTCGCGGTGGTCGGGATGGGCGATGGAGATGATGGCCTTGGCGCGCTCCTGGAGCGATTTGCCATAGAGGTCAACAGCGCCGTATTCGGTAACCAGATAGTGCATGTGAGCGCGGGTGGTAACAACGCCTGCACCCAGGGTGAGGGTGGGGGCAATCTTGCTGATACCCTTGTTGGTAACTGAAGGCATTGCGATGATGGCTTTGCCGCCCTTGGAGAGGGATGCTCCGTATGTGAAGTCGATCTGGCCGCCGACACCGCTGTAGAACTTGGTGCCGAGGGAATCTGCGCAAACCTGGCCGGTGAGGTCAACTTGCAGGGCAGAGTTGATGGCGGTCATCCTGGGGTTCTGGGAGATTATGTAGGGGTCGTTGGTGTAACCCACGTCCATCATGGATACCATCGGGTTGTCATCGATAAAGTCATAGACCTCCTGACTGCCCATAAGGAATGTGGATACCATCTTGCCGGGGTCGGTGACCTTGTTGGCGCCGGTGATGACGCCTTTATCTACCAGCGGCAGCACGCCGTCGGCAAACATCTCGGTGTGGATACCCAGGTCCTTGTGATTGCCAAGCTGTGCGAGCACTGCGTTGGGGATGGCGCCGATGCCCATCTGCAGGCAGGCACCGTCCTCTACCAGAGCGGCGCAGTTCTTGCCGATGGCGGTCTCTATCTCGTTGGGCTGGGTGAAGGTTGCAGGCTCCAGCGGAGTGTTGTCCTCAACAAACAAATCGATCTTGCTCAGCGGGATGATGGCCTGGCCCCAGGAACGGGGAACGTGCTTGTTCACTACTGCGATAACTGTCTTGGCGCACTCGATGGCGGCAAGTGTGGCATCTACGCTGGTACCCAGTGATACGAATCCGTGCTTGTCGGGAGGGCATACCTGGATCATTGCAACATCGCAGGGCAGAGCGCCGCAGCGGTACAGTTTCTGGGTCTCGGAGAGGTGTACGGGAATGTAGTCTGCATATCCTGCTTGAACGCCCTTGCGTACGTTTGCCCCTACGAAGAATGCCTGGTGGAAAAAGATGCCGGCATACTTCTCGTCGGTGTAGGGTGCAGGACCCTCTGTGTGGAGGTGGTGGATAAACACATTCTTCAACTCACCGTTGTCTGCACGGCGGCAGAGTGCCTGGATGAGAACCTGCGGAGCGCTTGCCACAGAGCTGAAATGGACGTGGTCGCCGTTCTTTACAATTTTTACGGCTTCGTCCGCGCTGATAAACTTGATTTCCTTGTTCATCTATTTTAATGATTATGATTACTTTTGTGCCGCTAAGATACAAAATTGCAATGAACAGAGAAAAACAATTGGAGGCTTTCAACCGCCTGCTGGATGTTATGGACACTCTTCGCGAAAAGTGTCCGTGGGACCGGAAGCAGACCATTGATTCGCTCCGTCCCAACACCATAGAAGAGGTTTACGAACTCTCCGACGCGATACTTGCCCACGATATGCACAACATTTCCAAGGAGCTTGGCGATGTGCTGCTGCACATTGTCTTCTACTCCAAAATTGGCAGTGAGCAGGGCGTTTTTGACATAGGCGATGTCTGCAACCAGATTTGCGACAAGCTGATATACCGCCATCCGCACGTATATCCTCCGAAAGAAGACGGGAGCGACCTGGCAAAGGATTCATCCAAAGCCAATAATGCCGACCAGGTCGTCAAGAACTGGGAGCAACTCAAACGTCAGGAGAAGGACGGCAACAAGACCGTGCTCAGCGGCGTTCCGGGCGGCCTGCCCCCGTTGATCAAGGCCTACCGTATGCAGGACAAGGCGCGCGCCGTGGGCTTCGACTGGGAGAAAAAAGAGGATGTCTGGGACAAGGTGGCAGAGGAGATAAGTGAGTTCCGTGCAGAGCTCCAGAAGATGGAGGATGATTCCGAGGCGGGTCGCGCAAAGGCGCAGGGAGAGCTTGGCGATCTGCTCTTTGCGATTGTGAACGCATCCCGTCTTTACAAGCTGAATCCCGATACCGCCCTGGAGACCACCTGCAACAAGTTCCGCAGCCGTTTCACATACGTGGAACTGAAGGCCCGCGAACTGGGGCGCGACCTCAAGGATATGACCCTTGCGGAAATGGATGCACTCTGGGAAGAAGCTAAGAAAGCAGAATAATTTATGGCAGAACCCTGGCAGCAGCGCACCGCGCTTTTGATGGGCGATGAAGCCCTGTCGCACCTGGAGCAGAGCACCGTGGCGGTGGTCGGCGTAGGCGGGGTGGGGGCGTACGCTGCCGAGATGATTGTCCGCGCCGGAGTGGGCCACCTTGTGCTGCTCGATTGCGACGTGGTGAGTCCTTCCGACAAAAACCGGCAGCTGCTGGCTCTGGATAGTAATATGGGGCGCGTAAAGGTTGAGGTGATGACTGCCCGCCTAAAGGATATCAATCCCGCCGTTGCCATCGACATAATCCCCGATTATCTCACAGAAGAGAATGTGGCATCGCTGCTGGGTAGATACAAAATAGACTTTCTGGTGGATGCCATCGACACCCTCGCGCCAAAGCTGGCGCTGATTGAGTATTGCGTCCGCAACGGCATCGCCCATGTCAGTTCCATGGGGGCCGGTGCAAAATATGACGCCACCAAAGTGCGCCTGACTGACCTGTCAAAAAGCTACAACTGCCCTTTGGCCTACATTGTCCGCAAAAAGTTGCGCAAGCGGGGCATCGAGAAGGGCTTCAAGGTGGTGTTCAGCGAAGAACTGCCGCAGCGTGAGGCAATTGTAGAGGATGCCGGTCGCAACAAGAAGTCCCAGGTCGGCACAATCTCATATATGCCGGCTGTTTTTGGGTGCATCTGCGCCCAGGCTGCTATTGCATACCTTAAGGATAATTACTAACTTCACACGATTGTAAAGCGGGGCGGGGCATGGTATATGCACTGTTAACGCGCATATATTTTTTTATTACGAGAACGACAAAATGGCAGAGAACAAATTGCTTGAAAAATTAGAGGACTTGAAGGCGAAGTATGCATCGTTGCAGGAGCAACTCTCAGATCCCGAGCTGATTGCAGATATGAAGCGCTTCGTGCAGGTCAATAAGGAATATAAGGAACTGGAACCGATTATGGCCGCGGGGGCGGAGTATCGCCGTCAGGTTGAAAGCCTCGATATCGCAAAGGATATCCTCTTGAACGAGAAGGACCCCGACCTGCGCGAGATGGCCAAGGCAGAGGCGGCAGAGATAGAGGAGCGCCTCCCAAAGATGGAGGAAGATATCAAACTGCTCCTTATCCCGGCCGACCCGGAGGATGACAAGAACGCTATCCTTGAGATCCGTGGCGGTACCGGCGGTGACGAGGCTGCGATTTTTGCGGGCGACCTGTTCCGCATGTACACCAAATATTGTGAGAAGAAGGGATGGCGGATGGAGGTCAACAGTTCCAGCGAGGGCGCTATGGGCGGCTTCAAGGAGGTTGTCTGCAAGATTTCCGGAGAGAAGGTTTATGGCACTTTGAAATACGAGAGCGGCGTGCACCGCGTGCAGCGCGTGCCGCAGACGGAGACCCAGGGCCGCGTCCACACGAGTGCAGCTTCTGTGGCTGTGCTGCCGGAGGCGGACGAGTTTGACGTGGAACTCAATATGAACGATGTGCGCAAGGATACCTACTGCGCATCGGGCCCCGGCGGGCAGTGCGTGAACACAACCTATTCTGCTGTGCGCCTTACCCATATCCCCACCGGTCTGGTGGTGCAGTGCCAGGACCAGAAATCCCAGATCAAGAACTTTGAGAAGGCGCTGGAAGAGTTGCGCACCCGTCTATATAACTTTGAGTATCAGAAGTATATCAGCGAGATTGCCGCAAAGCGCAAAACTCTGGTATCCACCGGAGACCGTTCCGCAAAAATCCGCACCTACAACTATCCCCAGAGCCGCGTTACCGACCACCGCATAGGCTACACCATGTACAACCTGCCAGTTTTTATGGACGGTGAGATTCAGGAGTTGATAGACCAACTTGTGATTGCGGAGAACGCAGAGCGTCTCAAAGCCGCAGGAGAAGAATAACAAAACACAATATACAACATATATGGACAACCAACTTTTGCACATCGCTGAGCATTTTGCCCTTGGTGGCAAGATTGCCTCTATCGACCGCCTGGGCGAGGGCTTTATCAACGACACCCTAACCATAACCATGGAGGGCTCTTCCCGTCCGGATTATATCCTTCAGCGCAAGAATCACAACGTCTTTCCCGATGTCCCGGCCATGATGGATAACATCTACCGTGTGACCAACCACATAAAGGCAAAGATTGTTGCTTCTGGCGGCGATCCGATGCGCGAAACTCTTACCATTGTACCGGCCCTGGACGGCAAACTGTATCATAAGGACAAAGACGGTAATTATTGGGCTGTGTGCGTATTTATCAAGGATTCTGTAACCCACGACCGTGCCGATACTCCGGAACTGGCATACAAGGGTGGGGAAGGCCTGGGACTGTTCCAGTCGCAGCTGGCAGATTTTACCGAACCGCTGGCAGAGACCATCCCCGGTTTCCATAATATCAAGTTCCGTTTTACCCAGTGGGACGAGGCCATAGCTGCCGACGCTGCAGGCCGTGTCAAAGACCTGAAAGAGGAGATATCCTGGGTTGAGAGCCGCAGGCAAAAGATGCTCGATTTCTGGCACCTGGTAGAAACCGGAGAACTGCCCATGCGTGTGACCCACAACGATACCAAGCTCAGCAATGTGCTTTTCAACAAAGACGACAGCGTGCTCTGCATGATAGACCTTGACACCTGCATGAGCAGCACCGCCCTCAACGATGTGGGCGACGCCCTCCGCTCTTACACCAACACCGGTGCCGAGGACGACAAGGATCTGGACAAAGTCTCCATGAATCTTGAGATATATAAGGCATATATGGCAGGTTATCTCTCCAAAATGAGGGACAAACTCACCCCCAAGGAGCTCGAAATGCTTCCCTTCGCTGGCATCTACATTACCTTTGAACAGGTTCTCCGCTTCCTGATGGACTATATCAATGGAGACACCTACTATCGCATCGCATATCCGGAGCATAATCTTGTCCGCACCCGCGCGCAGTACAAGCTTCTCACCAGCATGGAGTCGCAGTGGGAAGAGATGAAGAACATATAACAGAGCCTGTGTATCATGATATACGATAAGATAGACAACCTTAAGACATACGCCGCAATATCAGAAGACCTCAGGTTGGGGCTGGAATTCCTGCGCGATATCGATCCCGGCATAGAGAAGGGGGTTCATCAACTCTCTCCCCGCGTCCGGGCGATAGTTTCTGAATATGACACCAAGCCGGAAAACGAATACGGCTATGAGGCCCACCGGGAATATATCGATATCCAGTACCTCATAAGCGGGGAGGAGAAAATAGCCTCGCTTCCGCTGGAATTCCTGCAGGAGACTAAGGCTTATAACCCCGACATCGACGCCGCCTTCTATAAAGAAGCTACGGTTAGCCCAGTTGAGTCGATTATCGGCAACCGTTGCTTCGCGGTATATTTCCCCCAGGACGGACACATGCCCGGCCTGTCCGTTGCGGCTCCCTGTCCCGTAAAGAAAGTAGTCGTAAAGGTCAAGTGCTAGGCCCTTTGACTGCTACTTGCGGGATGCGGTGACCATTTCGAGGTCAAAGGCCTGTATCAGAGAGGAGACCTCGCTGCGGACATCGGGAAAGAGGAACTGCATTGCATCTTGCAGAGAGAGTGAAGTGTTAGATTTCATAGCTCTTGTTGTTTATTTGATGCAAAGATAACCCCCTATGTGTGTCAAAAGGTTACACACATAGAGGGTTTCAGATTTCTCTTGTGAGATTTTATTCAGCGGAGAATCTCCACTCAATTATATTCAGATATGTCTCTCCGGGCAGGAGGGGCCGGAATGGGAACTGCAACTTGTTTGGAGAGTCGGGGAATGCCTGGCACTCCATGGCTACGCAGTCGTAATCTTTATAAGCATAGCCGGATGGGGCATTGGGGCAGCCGGAGAGCCAGTTGCCGGTGTAGATCTGCACGCCAGGCTGGTTGGTGGATACCACCACCTTGCGGCCGGCGCAGGAGAGTTCTGCCGCGGGGCGGACCTTGCCGTCATAGCCATCTATGCACCAGCAGTGGTCGTAACCCTTGCCAAACTTCAAAGGCTCGTAGTCTGCATCCAGGTCGCGCCCTATGGGCTTAGGCTTGGTAAAGTCCATGGGGGTGCCTGCAACGGGTGCCATTTCACCATAGGGAATCAGCGTTGAATCGCCGGGAAGGAAGCGGGATGCATAGAGCTTAAGGATATGGCTCCGAACACCGTCGCCGCCGAAAGCCTTCTCGCCGCGAAGGTTAAAATAGACATGGTTGGTGAGGTTTACCACTGTGGGGGCATCGGTCACGGCAGAGATCTCCAGCCGCAACACGTTTTCATCGTCAAACGTATATACTGCCTGAATATCAAGGGCGCCGGGATATCCGGCATCGCCGTCTGGGCTGTGCAACTTGAAACGGACGCCACCCTCAAACTCCTCTGCATCCCAGATACGGTTGGCAAAGCACTGCTCGCCTGGGCCGCCATGCAAGTGGTTGGGACCGTTGTTGATGGCCAGCGAATACTCCTTGCCACCAAGGGAGAATTTGCCCGCCGCAATGCGGTTGGCGTATCGTCCGGGGATTTTGCCGGCGCAGGGGCCGTCCACCATCCAGTCTTCAGGATGGGCGTATGTCAAGGCCACGTTGTCAAAGACACCGCCCTCATCGGGCACCACAATTGCAACTATGCCGGCGCCAAGATTGCTCAAGGTAACCCGGCTGCCGGCATTGTTGGTGATTGTAAAGTGCTTTATTTGAGCTTGCGGACGTTCCATCTCTTTGCACCGTCAGAAATCGCAACGTTGATAACGCGCGGGTCGAGGTTGAACTTCTCTTTGTAGGCAAACTTCACGGCATCGATATAAGCAGCCGCGTCGCCGCTGCGGACAATTGCAATTACGCAGCCGCCAAAGCCGCCACCCATCATACGTGCGCCAACGACACCGTCGCACTTGCGGGCAACGTCAACAATGAAGTCGAGTTCTTCGCAGCTTACGCCATAATCTTTGCTGAGGCCGTCGTGGGTCTCGAACATCTTCTTGCCGAATGCGGGGATGTCACCCTTTGCAAGATCGCGGCAACCTGCGAGCAGGCGCGGTGATTCCTTAACTACAAAAGAGCAGCGCTTGTAAACCATCGGGTCGAGCTTATCCTTGTATTGCTCCAGCATGGCGGGGGTTACGTCGCGCAGTAGTTCCACGTTGGGATGATCCTTCTTGATGGCAGCCACGCCAGCCTCACACTGTGCACGGCGCACGTTGTATTCTCCGGAAGCGAGGTTGTGCTTAACCATGGTGTCTATGAGGACAATCTTGTAGCCTCTGGGGTTGAAGGGAACGCGCTTGTAGCTGAGGGAACGGCAGTCAAGGCGGATAACCTTGCCCTCCTTGCCCATCAGAGATGCAAACTGGTCCATGATGCCGCAGTTTACACCCACATAGTGATGCTCTGTCATCTGGCCGATTTTTGCCAGTTCCTCGCGTTTGAAGCCGAGTTTGAACAGTGTATTGATTGCAAAGCCGAATACGCTCTCGAGAGCGGCGGATGAGGACATTCCCGCACCCAGGGGGACGTCGCCGCCAAAGGCGCAGTCAAAGCCGCCGGGAGCGGCACCGCGCTCTTTCATCTCCTGTACGACGCCATAAATGTAGCATGCCCACTGCTGGGCGGGCTTCTTGGGGTCGTTGATATCAAAAGTAAGCTTCTCGTTGTAATCCATTGAGAAGGCGTTCACCTTTGTGGTGCCGTTGGGGGCGATGGCCAGGCTGATGCCCTTGTCAACTGCTGCAGGGAGCACAAAACCGCCGTTATAGTCGGTATGCTCGCCAATCAGGTTGATACGGCCGGGAGAGGTGAAATAACTGAATTTGGCGCCGGGAAAATTCTTCTTGAAAGCGTCGATGACTTTTTTGGGTTTTAACATATTGCGTTAGAATTATTGTTGGTTGGTATAAGTCTTGTAAAGGTACCAAATACTTTGAATTTTTCAAAAATGGTAGTACATTTGCAACGAATAAGCGGGAGTAGCTCAGTTGGTAGAGCGTTGGCTTCCCAAGCCGAAGGTCGCGGGTTCGAGACCCGTCTTCCGCTCAAATACAGGCAAGTCCGTCCCACGCGGCAACGGGCTTGTTTTGTGTTACACCGATATTCTCCAATGAAAAAAATATTCACATTAATACTCCTTATAGCCATTGTTTGCCCAGCCCTCGCCCAGTTGCCGGGAGACAATAACCAGACATATACCATAAAAAGGTGTACCCGCGATATAAGGTTCCCCATAGATACTCTGAAAACCGACGATAAATTCACGGACATCGTAATCTACGATAACCATACATGGGAATTTTTGACATACGAGCGTCCGGATATTGACAGCACTGCTGTATATGACGACTTTTTTGACATTGAGGCGCTGCATGCCCACTACCCCAACGAGAGCATTCCGGCCGAGGTGGATATCTGTCTGACTGACGATGAGCACGGATTCAGCGTCCCGTTCCAGGGCAAGGTCAGTTCCAGGTTCAAGATGCGTCACCGCCGCCCCCACTACGGTTTGGACGTTGCGCTCAATATCGGAGACAGCATCCGGGCGGCCTTTGACGGTGTGGTCAGGATTGCCACCGGCTACCGCACCGGAGGTTACGGCAACCTGATTATCCTGCGTCACTCCAACGGCCTTGAGACTTATTACGGGCATCTTTCCAAACTTCTGGTAGACGTCGGAGAACCGGTTAAGGCTGGGGAGGTTATCGGCCTTGGCGGCAGCACCGGGCGGAGTACCGGCCCCCATCTCCACTTTGAGACACGCTACCGGGGGAAGGCCTTTGATCCGGAAAGGATATTCGACTTTGAAGAAGGCGAGCTGCGCAGCAGCGATTTCTGCCTTAAGAAAGACTACCTCAGCATCTATTCCCATTACGGGCAGAGCGACAAGCAGTCAAAGGCTGCCAGCCAGGCAAAATATTATAAAGTGCGCAAGGGTGACACTCTGGGTAAGATTGCCTCGCGCCACGGCACAACGGTTAACAAACTCTGCAGGCTGAACGGCATCAAATCCTCCAAAACGTTGCGAGTTGGGCAGCGCATACGCGTACGGTAATGAGACGCGCGCTGGTCACAGTCTGCATCCTGGCGCTTGCAAGTTTCTGCCTGAAAGCGCAATATGACCCGTCGCACTTCTATTATGCAGGGCGCCAGGCACTCAGTGACGGCAAGTACTCGCTGGCCATAGAGAACTTCAACATCCTCTCTCGCATTGACACTGTAAGCCCCGAGGCATTTTTTTTCCGGGGCATCGCAAAGTACAACCTGGGCGATTTGAACGGGGCCGAGCGCGACTTTGACTTGAGCCTGAAGCGCAACCCTCTCTACACATACGCCTATCACTACCGCGCCATAACCCGCAGCCGACTTGGGCGCTATGAAGAGGCTCTGGAAGACCTTCAGGAGGCATCTGAACTGCGCCCCGGCAATACCGGCATCTACTTTAGCCGTGGAGTGACCTACTTCCTTTCGCAGCAGTTTGACAAGGCTGTGGAGGATTTCAACAGCTTTATCCGCAAAGAGCCTAAAGAGAGCAGTGCATACCTCAACAGGGGGGCCTCCTACCTGTTTCTGGGCGATACCCTCAAGGCTTTCAACGACTATAACAAGGCCATCGAGCTGAACAACCAGGACCCCGAAGGGTTCGTGCGCCGCTCCCGCATCTATGCCCTGCAGAACAACTACGACGAGGCAATCGCGGACCTGAACCACGCCATCGCCCTGGACCCCGCCAACACGCTGGCCTATTTCAACCGGGCGATACTTCGCTATGAGAAAAAGGACTGGATAAACGCCATTGAAGACCTCAATGCGGTGCTGAAAGAGGAGCCGGGCAACGCCCTGACCCTATACAACCGCGCCTTGATTTATGCCCAGGTCGGAGAGTATGACAAGGCGGTGGACGACCTCGACCGGGTAATCAACATCAACCCGGAGAATGTGCTGGCTTATTTCAACCGCGCAGCCATGTTCATGCAGCAGGGGAAATACCAGCAGGCGATACGCGATTACGACCGCGCCATCGAGCTCTATCCCGATTTTGCAAAGGCGTATATGAACCGCTCTTATGCAAAATCAATGACGGGCAGGCTGAGCGAATCAAGGCAGGATTGGCAGACCGCCCAGCAGAAGGTGCAGGAATACAAGATAGCCACCTCTACGGAAGAGGGATACGAGGCCTTTGCCGATACTACCCGCAAGTTCAACTCGCTGCTGGCGCTGGACGCCGACTTTGCAAAGAAGAATTTTGACAACGAACTGCTGCAATACCGCGACGTGGACATCAAACTCAAGCCGATGTTCCAGTTTGTTCCGCGCGAAGATGCGGCGGGTGCAGAGAGCATCTCCACCATCGGAGGTAAATTGATATACGAAAAGCTGGACAACTTCCTGGCGGCATTGCCGGTGGCGACCCAGTTCGTTTCGGCAAAATCATCGCAGCGCGAGAGTGCTGCCGCAAAACTGGAGCCGCTCTCGGAGCAGATACGGCAGGGCAAGGGGACCCAGAATGTCCGCTTTGCCAAGGCTATGTTCGAGACTCAGGCGAGCCGCTTCAACAATGCAATGGAGAGCTACAGCGTTGCGATTGACATGGATGGGGCAAACCCGTTCATCTATATCAACCGCGGCGTGCTGCAGGCAGAGATGACCGATTTTATCTCCAGTATGGAGAACAGTGTCCAGACCCTCACCATGGACAACACCGGCAACACCACCAAGACTGTGGTGAAAGACCGCGCCAGCACGACCTACGACTACAGTTCAGCGATAGACGATATGATGCGGGCCGCGTCGCTGGCTCCCGATTTCCCCTATGTATATTACAATCTGGGCAACCTCTACTGCCTCTCGGACGATTTGCCGACGGCTGTGGTGAACTACACCCGTGCCCTGGACCTGTTCCCCTACATTGGGGAGGCGTACTACAACCGCGGCCTGGTACAGATTTTCCTGAAAGACAAGGAGAAAGGGTGCATAGATATCAGCAAGGCGGGCGAGCTGGGCATTCCGGAGGCGTATGGGGTAATCAAGAAGTATTGCACAGAAGAGCCCAAACAATAGCCTCTACCAGTTGTCGTCGTCCTCTTCTACAGTGAGGAAGCGGGTCCCCCCGAGCGCCTCAATGGCATCCTCAATATCCATCTGGACGGTAGAATTTCCTGCATTTGAATAGAGCATCTGCAGGAATTCAAGATACATCACCAGTATCGAGGCGTCTTTGCGGACCTTTGCCTCGCCGATGTCCACGTTCACGCCCAGGGCCGACGCCTGGTTCTTTACCAGTTTGCTGATATCGTTCTCGATGAATATCTCCCCTTTGTGAAAGACGTTGATATTGAACAGCACCCTGTCGTTTTCTACATAAACCGGTACGAAGCCTCCCGTAAAGCACAGCGGATATATCGGCAGGCCCGCAATCTGAGCTATTATGAAATAGACCAGGGACAGGGCTAACGGGCTCCCTTTGCGCTTATCCAGGACCTCCATAAGCAACGAGCTCTCCAGCGACATGTCAAAGGGATTGGAAGATGTAAAGCCGTATCTGTTGTAAAAGACGTGGTTCAGCAGGTGGACATTCTCCAAGCCGGTCTTGGCATCTGAAACCTCTGCCATAACGGCCACCGCCGGCGGCATTATCCTTTCCAGGTAATCTTCCCTTGCGATGGCCGGATCGGTGATGGATGAGAGCAGATAGCCCGCCTCTATCATGCCGCACTCCCCGTCTTTGCACTGCTCCGCCAGCTGCCTGAGTCCGTCAATCGCGGCCTTTTTGCCGTATTTGCCAAGCATTCTGCCCAGCACCGCCTTGCGGGAGGGGTCCATCTCCATCCGGTAGCACTCCCTCAGATTCTGCAGCGGTTCCGGCCCGTTATCCAGGAAATAACGCTCCAGGGCGGCGCTGACAGTGGGGTCGCCGTCACGGAAAAGATCAACTATATACTGCAATTGCTCCACACCCCAAAGATAGCCCATGTTTTGCGTTTTTTGCTACATTTGTAAAAAAACGTTTTCAACCATGATAATTACCTGGCCCCGGATGCAAAACGTGCTGCTTGGAATAAGCGCCTTCCTGATGGTGACGCTGTTCTGGTCTGAGATGTGCTACGGCTACGATGCAGAGGGGATGCGCTACAGCATTAAGTTCACTGAACACATCCAGTTCCTGGTATTCACTTTCATCACCGCCTCGCTGGCCATCGCCGCCATCTTTTACCGCAAGCAGTATATCCTGCAAGTGAGGGTGTGCATCATAAACATGCTCATACTGCTCGGCTACCAGATATGGCTGATGGTGGCATTCTTCCAGTTGAAGAGTGCCTACACCTTCACCGTTTACACACTTTTCCCCTTTGTGTGCATAATCCTCCACTTCCTTGCGATACGATACAGCTGGCGCGACGCCACCGATGTGATTGCGCGCGACTTCCACCGCAAGATGGGCAAATCGTTAAAAAAGTAGTTGTATGTCCATAGCATTGTTACTCTCTATAGGCGGTAATCTGGTACAGAAAGGTATCGACACCGTATTGCAGCCTATAATCAACACAATCATATTCTCCTGCCTGGCGGTTGTAGCGGTGGCCGTGCTGGTTACCGTGCTCATTGCCCGCAACAGGCGTGTCAATATGCAAAGGGAGGCCGATGCCCTCCAGAATGAGTTGAAAGGCAAGCTTCAGTTGAGCCAGGCAGAGACCGCCAGCCTAAGAACCTCCACAGATCAGCAGCTCAAGGTCAAGGACGAACTTATCGCCCAGATGGCCCGCAACTACGAGAAGAACCTGGAGGATATCCGCAACAGCCACAAAGAGGCGCTGAAGGCACAGGCAGAGAGCCTTAAAGCTGAGCTGACGGCCCAGACGGAGCAGTTGCTCAAACAGCGTGAGGCGGAATTGGACAAGCGCGCGAAGGAGAACTTTGAGAACATAACCAAGAACCTGGGGAAAGATATCTCCGATATGAAGAGCGCCTTTGAAGAGAACAAAAAGACGCAGACAGAGACCAGCGCCACCCTCAAGAGCCAGTTTGAGAACGCTGTGAAGCAACTGGAGCAGCAGACACGCTCCGTGGGCGAGAAGGCCGACCATCTGGCAGAAGCCATGCGCGGGCAGAAGAAGTTCCAGGGCATCTGGGGCGAGACACTGCTGCTCAATATCCTCACCGGCGAAGGCATGGTAGAGGGGCGCGACTTTGACAAGGAGGTAACCTTGCGCGACCGGCTGGGCCTGGTAATAGAGAATGAGGATACTTCCAAGCGGATGCGGCCCGACTTCATACTGCACTTTGCCGACAACCAGGACATCGCCGTCGATTCCAAGGTGTCGCTGGCGGCGTATGCCGACTACCTGGAGGCAAAGACCGACGACGAGCGCCAGGATGCGCGCCGCCGCAATGTGGAGGCAATCCGCAGCCAGTACAAGAACCTCAGCGCCAAGGATTACAACAGTTATATCCAGCCCGGCCACCGCATGGTTGATTTTGTGATAATGTTCGTCCCCAGTTTCCCGGCCCTGCAGATGGCATACGAAGACGATCCCAAGATCTGGCGCGACGCCTATTCAAAGAAGGTACTGGTCACCAGCGAAGAGACAATCCTGCCCTTCCTGCGCATGATAGAGCTCGGCTGGCGCAATGTGGAGCAGGTACACAACCAGCAGAAGATTATCGATGCCGCCGGCCGGATGATAGACCGCGTGGCAGACTTCACCAAGTACTACGCCACTGTGGGCAAGAAACTGGAAGAGGCGCAGAAAGCCTATAACGACGGCAAGGCAAAGCTGGGGGAGAGCGGGAGCAGCATACTTGTATCGGCCAATCAGGTCCGTAAGCTGGGCGTTCCCACAAAAAAACATCTCCCCGAACCCGGCGATGACCTTATCGCCAACACTCAGTTCGAAGAGGTGCCTTCACAGGAATAACCGTTGTATTAATTCTTTACGGCAATAGTGAGGCCGTCGCGCAGGGGAAGCATCACGCAATCTGCGCGACGGTCTGCTTTTACAGCCTCGTTGAATGCGAGGATGCCTCGGCTCTGGGGGTCGTGGGCATCTTCTGTGACTTTGCCGTCCCAGAGGGTGTTGTCGGCGATGATGACTCCGCCGGGGCGGACTTTGTCAATGACCAACTCCCAGAACTGGGGGTAGAATCTTTTGTTGGCATCGATATACACCAAATCGTAGGTCGCCGTCAAGCTGGGGATTATGTCCAGTGCATTGCCCAGCAGCAGGTTGACCTTGTCCGTGATGCCGGCCCGCTCGTAACCTTCTCGGATTACATCCTCCAGTTCGTCGTTGATCTCAATGGCGTCTATGCGGCCATCCGGAGCGAGCCCCTCTGACAGGCACACCGTACTGAAACCGGTGAAGACCCCCAGCTCGAGTATATTCTGAGGACGCATCATCCGTGATATTGCACTCAGCAGGCCTCCGACGTCGCGGCCGGAGAGCATCCTGGCCCGGTTGGTGCGCAGGTGAGTCGCCCGCTCAATCCAGTCCAGCGCATTGCTGGCCGGGAGCGACGAATGGCTGTGGCAATACTCTTCTATGGTCATCGTTACCGGTATATCAGCTTGCAGATCTTATCCTCTGCAAAAATTTCGTTGGCCACGCGCTGCAGCTGTTCTGCGGATATGGCCTCAATCCGTTCACGGAGCTTCTGGGCGGTCGGATACTCGCCGCCGCGGAGGATGCTGCGCCCTATTGAGAGCGCCTGCGCCTCGCCGTATTCGCTGGCAATGGCGTTCTGGGCAATCATCTGCTTCTTTGCCGCTTTCAGGGCGGCGGGGGTGAGAGGGACCTCACGAATCTTCTTGAGCTCTTTGGCCACCAGCTCCAGGCACTTGTCCACATTGCTCTTGTCGCTGCCAAAGTAGATTACGGAGACGCCGGCAGTGGAATAGCGGACATAAGATGCGTCTATATGATAAACCAGCGCCTTCTTCTCGCGCAGGGCGCTGTTGAGGCGGGAGTTGCTGGCGGGGCCGCCGAGTATGTTGGTCAGCAGTGAGAGTGCCATGCGGTCGGGATGGCCAAAGGGGTATGCCCGGCTGCCCAGCACGCAGTTGGCCTGGTGGAATTTGCGCGCCTTGTCTATGCAGAACAGGTTGTCCGCGGGCTTCTTGGTCATCTGGGCAGGAGCCTTGCTCCCGGCAAAGTAAGAGGTGTATTTGTCAAGGTGCTTCTCAACCATGGCCAGCACCGCATCCTGCTCAAAATCTCCCACCACCACAAAACTCATGTTGTGTGGCACGTAGCGCTCGCGCACGTAAGAGCGGATGTCGTCTGAGGTTATCTCCTTCAGCGAAGCGGCGGTCCCGAGGATGGTGCGGGAGAGGGGATGCCCTTTGAAAAGCTGCTTCTCGTAGTCTTCAAAAATAAAGTCCGAGGGGTTGTCGAGACACATGTTTATCTCATCTGACACCACGTTTTTCTCCTTCTCCAGTTCATCTTCTTCAAACAAAGATGTGAACACTATCTCAAACGAGAGGTCTATAGCCTTTGCTATATCCTCTTTAAGCACGGTGCAGTAAACAACCGTCTCTTCCTTAGCGGTATAGGCGTTCATGTCGCCGCCAAGCTTCTCCAGGCGGTCGTTGATGCTCTGGGCAGAGCGTTTTTCGCACCCGCGGAATATCATGTGCTCTGTCAGGTGTGCCAGTCCGTGCTTGCCCGCAGGCTCGTTTGCCGTGCCCGCCTTGATGCAGAGGGCGCAGTATGCCACAGAAGAACCGGTCTTCTTGAAGGCGACTTTGAGTCCGCTTTTGAGCGTGAAAACTTGATTTTCCATATTATGGATTTAGGGAGTGCAAAATTAATAATAATTCGTATTTTTGTGTGATATGGGACAATTCATAGTATCTGCACGGAAATACAGGCCAGCCACTTTTGACAGGCTTATAGGTCAGGAGAATATCGCCCGCACCCTCAAGAATTCCATCCTGAGCGGGCAGCTGGCGCATGCCTATCTGTTCTGCGGCCCGCGCGGCGTGGGCAAGACCAGTTGCGCCCGCATATTTGCAAAGACCATCAATTGCAGCAATCCCGGGCCCGACATGGAGCCGTGCGGCGAGTGCGAATCGTGCCGCTCCTTTGCAGAGGGTCGCTCATATTGCATCCACGAACTGGACGCTGCCAGCAACAACTCGGTGGAGGACATCCGTACCCTCACCGACCAGGTGCGCATCCCGCCCCAGATTGGCCGCTACAGCGTCTATATCATAGACGAGGTGCACATGCTCTCGCAGGCCGCCTTCAACGCGTTCCTTAAGACGCTGGAGGAGCCGCCGGAGTATGCTATCTTCATACTGGCCACCACGGAGAAGCACAAGATTCTCCCCACCATCCTTTCCCGCTGCCAGACCTATGACTTCAACCGCATCAGGGTAGAGGACATTGTCCGCAACCTTAAGGATATAGCTGCCTCAGAGAATGTTACAATCAGCGATGACGCGCTCCATATCATAGCGCAGAAGGCCGACGGCGCGATGCGCGACGCCCTCACGCTGTTTGATCAGACGGTCGCGTTTTGCGGCGGGGAGATCACCTACGAGCAGGTGATCGGCATACTGAACGTGCTGGACTATGAGTATTATTTCCGGCTCACCGATATGTTCCTTGCGGGCGACTTTGCATCTGCGCTGGTGCTCTTTGACGAGATACTCTCCAAAGGGTTCAACGCCCTGCATTTCATATCCGGCCTGAGCTCGCATCTGCGCGACTTGATTGTATGCAAGACGGCCACATCCCGCGGCTTGCTGGAGATGGCCCCCACTATTGCCGCCAAATACGACCAGTACAGTGCGAGATGCCAGATGGGTTTCCTGTACCAGGCGCTCGATGTAACCACCTCGTGCGAGGCGCAATACAAGGCCTCCGGCAATCCTCGCCTCCTGATAGAATTTGCGCTGATAAAGATAGCGCGGCTGGTATCTGAGGTGGCTACAGCCCCGCAACCGGCGGCTGTTCAGGGCGCTGTGAAGCTCTCGGCAAGGCCTGCAGCAGTTCCGCGCCCGGAGCCGGTCTCTGCAAATAAGCCGGCACCTGAACCGCAGCCAGCAGCCCCTCAACCGGATCCTCAGCCCGCTCCTGAACCCGCTCCCAAGCCTGCTCCTGCGGCAACTAAGACTCCCGGCGTCTCCATCAAGAATCTGATGTCGCAGGCAAGCGCGGCTCCGGTCGCCAAGCGCAGCGACGCCCAGGAAGAGTCTGCCACGGCTGGCAGGCAGCCTTCTGACATAACTGAAGAGGTTCTGAAAGAGGCGTGGGATGAGTTCCTTACACAGATAGAGAAGCCCAACCTGAGGGCGGCCCTGGCGGTGAACAAACCCCAGTATTCCGCAGAAAACAATGCCGTGACGCAGTTTGTGGCAAGTGAGTTGCAGAAAAACTGGATTATTGAGAAACAGCTGTTGCCATTGCAGGCAAAACTGCAGAAGGCGCTGGGCATCGCCGGAGTCCGGCTCCAGATAGAGGTCTTGCCGCAGAGCGAATTGCCAAAGGATGGCGAGCCTTACATGCCCACGGAAATGGCCAAGGCAATGATGAAGGAGTCGTCCCAGATGGAGAATTTCAGCCGCGAATTTGAACTTGAGGTATCGTAAAGAAGAAACGTAAGAACGTATGAAACTGTATACAGAGAGTCTGGTTAA
The DNA here is from genome assembly GCA_017614715.1 of Bacteroidales bacterium. GTDB lineage: Bacteria > Bacteroidota > Bacteroidia > Bacteroidales > UBA932 > Equibacterium. The sequence goes on from JAGABI010000039.1 coordinate 42,486, forward strand.
GAAATATGGAATGAGAACCGTGGTCAAGGGGGCCTCGATCGAGGTCGAGCAGGGGGAGATTGTGGGCCTTCTGGGGCCCAACGGTGCCGGAAAGACCACCAGCTTCTATATGATTACCGGCCTCGTCAAACCCAATGCCGGGAAGATATTCCTGGGTGATGAAGAGATTACCAATCTCCCCATGTACAGGCGAGCCCAGAAGGGTCTGGGTTATCTGGCCCAGGAGGCATCGGTGTTCCGCCGCATGAGCGTGGAAGACAATATCAGCTCGGTGATGGAGATGAACAATATTCCCCGCGATGTCCGCGAGCAGCGCCTGGAAGAGCTGATTGGCGAATTCGGCCTCGGCAAGGTGCGCAAGAGCCTCGGTATCCAGCTTTCCGGCGGTGAGCGGCGCCGTTGCGAGATTGCCCGCGCCCTGGCCACCAACCCCAAGTTCATCCTGCTGGACGAGCCGTTTGCCGGCGTCGATCCCATTGCGGTGGAAGATATCCAGCATATCATAGCCCATCTGAAGACCCGCAACATCGGCATAGTGATCACCGACCACAACGTGCACGAGACGCTGGCCATCACCGACCGCGCCTACCTGCTGTACGACGGTGAAATCCTTGAGAGCGGCACCCCCGAGCAACTGGCCTCCAACCCCGACGTACGCCGCAAATACCTGGGCCAGAACTTCGAACTCCGCAAAGCCGTCCTCCACAAGAGGCCCGGAGAAGAGCTGTAAAATATCCAGAAGGTTAATCTTTAGAAATCTCGCAGCCCCGGCAGGCGGTGCAGCCAAGGTCACTGCAGTCGGGGTTAGCTTTGTTGTGCTTTTTGCCCCAGAGGCGCAGCTCCTCTTCTTTGGCACATACGATGCCCCTTTTGCGCAACTCTTTGCTGTGGGCAATCTCCCCGTCGGGGAACTTGCCGTCCTTGCGGAAGATTATGTTGAAGCACAATCCAAATACGCACAAGGCCACTACAGCTATTGCGAAAAGGAGGGTTTTCATTGGCTTACAGGCATTTGAAAGCGGGTGCCAGCGGGCACTTGCCAACGGTGAGCATCGGAGGGATCTGCATCACCTTGAAACTGGACGCGCGGCGGAGCTTTATGGCACGCGCGGCGGCTTCGCGGTCGGGGAACGATTCGAGCACCTGCTCTTCCGTGAGCCCCTCTTCGTTCAGGGCATGCAGCACCCGGTCAAGGGTTTCGTATTCCGGCAGCGAGTCGCTGTCTTTCTGCCCGGGACGCAGCTCGGCAGAGGGAGCCTTGGTTATTATATGCTCCGGGATGCGCTCCCCGTTGCGGTTGATGTAGCGGCAGAGTTCGTACACCTGCAACTTGTAGAGGTCGGCTATCACCATTATCGCCCCGGCCAGGTCGCCATAGAGGGTGCCGTAGCCGGTGGAGAGTTCACTTTTGTTGGAGGTATTGAGCACCAATGCGTTGTAGCGGTTGGAGTAAGCCATCAGAATCAGGGCGCGGATGCGGGCCTGGAGGTTCTCCTGGGTGGTGTCCCAGCGGCCGTCGGCAAAAAAGTGGGCCATCGAAGCCATAGCGCTCTCATATATCGGGCCGATGGGGATGGTTTCGCTGCTTATGCCAAGGTTGGCTGCAAGCCGCTCAGAGTCTGTTACGGAATGTGAGGTGGAGAAGCCGCTGGGCATCAGTATGCCGTGGACGTTTTCCGCCCCCAGGGCATCAGCTGCAAGGGCCGCTACCAGTGCGGAATCAACACCGCCGGAGAGACCGAGCACCGCTTTTGTCATTCCCGCACCTTTGAAATAGCTGCGGATCTTGCCCACGAGAATCCCGTGGACCTCTGCAATGGAAATGCCGGGTTCGAGTATCATCAGAAAATGAACGAGTCGCTGATAGGGCGGTTGTTGTAAACCTTGGTGATGATATCTGCAAAGATGTTTGCAACCGAGAGCACCTTGAACTTGGAGGTGTCTTCATCCTCCTTGGGCCTCAAGGGGATGGTGTCGGAGACGATGAACTCCTTCAGGGCAGAGGCGCTGATGCGCTCGTATGCGCTGCCGCTGAGCACCGGGTGCGTGCAGACTGCGCGTACGCTTATGGCGCCCTTCTCCATCAGCATGTCGGCGCACTTGGTGATTGTGCCGGCGGTGTCCACCATATCATCTACTATGACGACGTTGCGCCCCTCGACTTCACCTATGGCGGTCATGGAACCCACCACATTTGGCTTTTCACGCGACTTGTGGCAGATAATCATAGGCACACCCAGGATGCGGGAGTATGCGTTTGCCCTCTTGGCGCCGCCCATATCGGGGGATGCGATGGAGAGATTCTCCAGCTTGAGGTCTCTCAGATAGGGGAGGAAGATGGAGCTGGCGTATATGTGATCTACCGGAACGTCAAAGAAACCCTGTATCTGGTCGGCGTGCAGGTCGCAGGTCATAACGCGGTCGCAGCCGGCAGCAACCAGCAGGTTGGCCACAAGCTTGGCGCCGATGCTCACGCGGGGACGGTCTTTGCGGTCCTGGCGGGCCCAGCCAAAATAGGGGATCACAGCGATAACCTTGTGCGCCGATGCCCTGTGGGCTGCGTCTATCATAAGCAGCAGCTCAAAGATATTCTCTGTCGGAGGAAAGGTAGACTGGACGATGAACACTGTGGCTCCGCGGACACTCTCATCGAACGCCGGCTGAAACTCACCGTCGCTGAAAGTGGTCACCTTCGAATTGCCGAGCTCGGTACCGAGGTTCAATGCAATCTTTTCTGCAAGATACTTGCTGCTGCGGCATGAGAAAATCTTAAGCGTGTGGTCGTATTCCATGTTGAAATCGGTTATAGGTGTTATTGGTTGTTATTGTCTAAATCCTTTAGTATCTGTTCTATATAGTTCAGGACCTCCTCTTTGCCGGTGCCTTTCTCGCTGGAGGTGGCAAAGATGTGCGGGAGCGGCTCCCAATACTCCCCAATCGCGGCCTTCATCTTCTCTATGCGGGCGGCGAGTGCGTTTGTGCCCAGCTTGTCGCACTTGGTGAGGACGATTGCAAACGGGACCTCCTTTTTGCCCAGCGATATGAGGAAGTCCAGGTCTATCTTCATAAGGTCGTGTCGGCTGTCAAGGAGCACAAACAGCAGAACCATATCGGCACTGTTGTCTATATAGTCTGTAATCATCCCCGCCAGGGCGTCGCGCCGCTCCTTTGATAGTTTGGCAAAGCCATAGCCCGGGAGGTCCACCAGATACCAGCTGTCGTTGATAAGGAAGTGGTTAATGCACTGCGTCTTGCCCGGCTTGGAGGAGGTGTGGGCGAGTGCGGAATTGCCTGTGAGACAGTTAATCAGGGAAGATTTGCCGACGTTTGAACGGCCGATGAAGGCGAACTCCCTTTTGGACGGGGAGGGTCTCCCGGATGCGGAGACCGAACTTGCGACATATACCGCTTTGGAAATTTTCATGTGCCCGAGCCGTTACCAATGCAAAAATATAAATAATTTCCGTATCTTTATTAGGTTCAAAAGAATAATGGAAGAAACCATTTATACTCTGCAGCAGTTGCTCAGTCAGGTGAGGGGGGCGGTTGACTCCTCTTTCCCTGTTTCTGTGTGGGTAAAGGGTGAGATTCAGGGCCTTAGCGTGAACCGAAGCGGTCATTGTTACCTGAATCTGATAGAGAAAAATATCCTCACCGGAGCACTCCTTGCAGAGGTGAAGGCTATAATCTGGAGCTCCCGCTACCGCAGCCTCGCCACCCGCTTTGAGCAGGAGACCGGGCGCACCATTGCAGACGGGATGAATATCCTGGTCAGGGTCACTGTGCAGTTCTCAGAACTTTACGGCCTGTCGTTGATTATTGAGGATATCGATTCTGCCTTCACTGCCGGGGAGGCTTTTCTGGAGCGCCAGCGGACCATCCTCCGCCTGGAAGAGGAGGGGATGATGGAGTTGAACTCAGCCCTGGAACTGCCCTCGCTGCCGCGTCGCCTGGCGGTTATATCTGCCGGGACGGCGGCGGGCTACGGCGACTTCATGGAGCATCTAAATGGCAATCCGTACGGCTTCAGGTTCTCTTGCGAACTCTTCCCGGCCCCGATGCAGGGGGCGGAGGCGCCGGAGGGGATAATAGCGGCCCTGGGTGCGGTGGCAGCCAGGCAGGATGAGTTTGATGCGGTGCTGGTGCTGCGCGGCGGCGGGTCCGCAACCGACCTGGCATGTTTTGACAACTACGACCTGGCGCTGAACATTGCCCAGTTCCCCCTCCCTGTGCTCACCGCAATAGGGCACGAGCGTGACGTTCATGTGGCCGACATGGTGGCGTATGAGCATCTTAAGACCCCGACCGCCCTGGCGGACTATTTTGTTGATATATTTGCGCAGGAGGATTATGTCGTAACAACGCTTGCAGGCAGGCTTTCTATGGCGGTGCGCGCAAAGGCTGCCGACCAGCGCTCGCGTCTGGACCGCAGCGTTTCACGCATCCGTGCGGCGGTATCGGCATCAGTCTCTTCCCAGAGGCAGAAGGTGGATTTGCTATCCTACAGGATAAGTGCGCTGAACCCGGCCTCCGTCCTGGCCAAGGGATTCACCCTCACCCTTAAGGATGGACGCAGGGTCACCGGGGCGGAGCAGCTGCAGGCAGGCTATGTTTTAACCACAGTGTTCGCAGACGGTAATATAAAGAGTACAGTATTTAAAGAATAAAGTTTCGCATACCACCTATCGCTCAAATTATTAGTCCCTAGGCAGATGCGAAAACATAGGAAATGATATGGCAGAAGAACTTACATACAAAGAAGCGCTGGAGAAACTGGAGGCGCTGGTAGATGTGATAGAGAGCCCGGACCATCCGCTGGACACAATTCAGGCGGAGGTGGCCGAGGCTATGAAACTTGTGGAGTATTGCCGCAAGTGCCTCGCAGGGACGGAGAAAGAGTTAATGGAAATGATAGACAAGCAATAGGCGGATGACCATGCTATACGATAATGACCCCTGGCTGAACCCTTTCCGGGAGGCGATAGACGCCCGCAAGAAAAGGATTCTGGATGCACAGGCAAAGATTGCCGGCGGCGGACGTATTTACGATGCCGTAAACAACCATCTTTATTACACACTTCATAAAGAGGATGGATGCTGGGTGTTCCGCGAGTGGGCTCCCACCGCGACCCGGATATACCTGATCGGGGAGTTCAACCAGTGGAAGAAGGATGCCGGATTTGCACTCCAGCCCTGCGGGGGAGGCAACTGGGAACTGCGTGTCCCCGAGTCAGAAATAACCCACGGTACCCTGTACAAATGGTTTGTGGAGTGGCCCGGAGGGGGCGGGGAGAGGATTCCGGCATACGCCACCCGGTGTGTGCAGGACCCCCAGACAAAGGTTTTCTCCGCCCAGGTGTGGGACCCCGCAAAGCCCTACGTTTGGAAAAACGACGGCCGTATCAAGATAGACAATCCGCTCATATACGAGACCCATATCGGAATGAGTTCCGAGGCGGAGGATGTGGCCTCGTTTGTCTATTTCCGGGAGAATGTCCTTCCCCGGATTATCGACCTCGGCTATAACACTATCCAGATAATGGCTCTTCAGGAGCATCCATACTACGGTTCTTTCGGGTATCAGGTCTCCAACTTCTTTGCCCTCTCCAGCCGCTACGGCACTCCTGAAGAGTTCAAGGAGCTGGTGGACGAGGCCCACAAGGCCGGCATCGCCGTTATCATGGATATTGTCCACTCCCATGCCGTGAAAAACGAGGCGGAGGGACTCAGCCGCCTGGACGGTTCTTACACTACCTATTTCCATGCCGGAGACCGCGGCAATCACCCTGCCTGGGACTCCCGCTGCTTTGACTACGGCAAGAGCCAGACACAGTTCTTCCTGCTGTCCAACTGCAAATATTGGATGGAGGAGTATCATCTGGACGGCTTCCGCTTTGACGGCGTCACCAGTATGCTCTATCTGGACCATGGCCTGGGGCGCGACTTCTCTTCTTACGAACAGTATTTTGGCGACGGGGTGGACGAGGATGCCGTAACCTACCTGGCGCTGGCAAACATGCTGATAAAGGAGGTGAATCCCGACTCCATCACGATAGCGGAGGATATGAGCGGCATGGCCGGCCTGGCGGCCCCGATAGATTCGGGTGGCGTAGGTTTCGACTACCGCATGAGCATGGGCGTCCCCGACATGTGGATCAAGATTATCAAGGAGCAGGACGACCACGACTGGAACATGAACACCCTCTGGTATGAACTTACCAACAAGCGTTCCGACGAGAAGACCGTAAGCTATGCCGAGTGCCACGACCAGGCGCTGGTGGGGGACAAGACCATCATCTTCCGCCTGATAGACAAGGAGATGTATTACTCGATGGACAAGGCGTCGCACAACCAGATAGTGGATCGCGGCATCGCCCTGCACAAGATGATAAGGCTGGTGACGCTGGCCACCGCCGGCAACGGCTACCTCAATTTCATGGGGAACGAGTTTGGCCACCCCGAGTGGATAGATTTCCCCCGTGAGGGGAACGGATGGTCGTATTCCCATGCCCGCCGTCTGTGGAGCATCAGCGACCGCGACGACTTGCATTACAAGGCGCTGCGCGAGTTTGACAAAGACATGATACACCTGTTTGCCAGGGAGAAACTCCTCTCCAAGGGGCACTACTGCTGGTGTGCCGACAACTACTCCAAAGTGCTGGCATTCACCCGGGGCGACTATCTGTTTGTGTTCAACTTCAATCCGGAGCACTCCTTTGCAGATTATGCCTTCAAGGCGCCGGAGGGGCGCTGGCAGGTGGTGATGGACAGCGACAGCGCCCGCTACGACGGGTTTGAGCGCAACGACAGCGGCGTGATACACTCCACCCTGACAAACAGAAAGGGAGACCAGCTGCTGCAGCTGTATCTCCCTTCACGTACGGTTATGGTCCTTAAGAAAATCTCTTAGAGATTTGAGGCGATAATCTTCTCGATTTCTGCAGGGTCGTAGATGTCCTTGCCCAGGATGTTGCAGTCCCTGCTGATTATGAACATGGTGGGGATTGAGTTGAGGTTATATGCCGCAACGGCTGGGGATGAGATTCCGAGGCCGTCGTTAACGCATATCCAGGGGAGGTTCTGGTTCCTTACCGCGGCTGCCCATACAGGTTTTTCATCCACGCAGACCTGATAAATTTCAAAACCGCGGTCGTGGTACTTCTCATAAATGGGGACCATCTCCTGGTTGAATACCTTGTGCTCGTCCTGTGCGGTGCTCCAGAAAGAGAGAAGTATGACTTTTCCGAACAACTCGCTCAGGGCATGCTCCCCGCCGTCCATGTCGGTCATCTTTATGTCCGGCATCCCATAGGTCGCTCCGCTCAGGAGCTCGTTCAGCTGGTCGGCGTTATGGCGTGCGTCTATGGCCTTGGTGACCGCGGCCACAAAATCGTTGTTTGGATATTTCTGGATCAGGGAATCGCGGATTGCTGTGAAGATATAAACGTCTGTCGGCTCCTGGAATACATAGAGCTGGTCGTTGAACTTCTGGAACAGGGCAGCAGCAGAGGTGATGGAGAAGGGGTTCTCCATTATCTGCCGGAGGGTAGCCCGCTTGTGCTCTATGTAAATGCGGGAGAGTTGCAGGTTCTCGTCATCGGGAGCCTCGTCAAGTATGCTTTCAATCTTTGCAATGCTCTCCGCCATGCGGTTATCCATCTCCTGCAGCAGCCTGCTGTCTTCAGAGCCGTCTATCGTGCAGTTGCCAAGGGTGTCGGCCTCTACGCTGATGCGGTCTTTGTCGGAAGCCACTATCCCAGCCAGTTTGGTGCCGTTGTGGTACAGATAGTAGAAAGTGGGATTCACGGCATCGGCAAGGGGAAGAAAGCAGTGCAGTCGGCCGTTCTTGTTGGTGGAGAGGCTGTCTGTGAAGGTGAGTTTGTTATAATCCAGCTTGTAAAGCTCTACATTGGTGGATATTCCCTCTTTGAGGGTGAGATTTACCACTGCACCCGGCTTGCTGCAGGAGACGGCAATCAGCAGCAAGATAAGGGGGAGAAGAGTCTTTTTCATCTGATAGGTCAGTTCTTGAATTCTGCAGCTATGGCCGCGGCAATCTCTTTGAAACGCTCCGGGGTGAGCTGCTTCTTCCCTGCGCGGAAATCCATGTCGCTCTCTTTCTGGAGAGGTACCAGATGGATATGTGCGTGGGGGACCTCCATTCCGAGCACGGCTACGCCGACCCTCTTGCAGGGTATGGCGCGCTTGATGGCCCCGGCCACTTTCTTTGCAAAGGCGGTGAGTCCCTGGTAGGTTTCGTCGTCCAGGTCAAAGATATAATCTACCTCCTTTTTGGGGATGACCAGGGTGTGTCCCTCCACCATCGGGTTGATGTCGAGGAATGCGAAATAATTGTCGTCTTCAGCGACTTTGTAAGAGGGGATTTCTCCCGCTGCTATCTTTGAGAATATAGTTGACATAAAATTAGATTGAGATGTCCAGGATTTCAAATTGCATCAGGCCGGAGGGGACCTGAACTTCAACGGTTTCGCCCTTGTGGTGGCCCAGCAGGGACTTTGCAATGGGGGTGCCGACAGCCAGCTTCCCTTCGCGGAAGTTGGCCTCGCTCTCACCGACTATAGTATATTCCATCACGGCGCCGTTCTTGATATTTTTAATCTTGACCTTGTTCAGCATCTGAACGGTGTCGGTACTTATCTTGCTCTCGTCTATAACGCGTGCCGTGGCAAGCATATCCTGGAGCTTGCTTATCTTGAGTTCCAGCAGCCCCTGCGCCTCGCGGGCGGCATCGTATTCTGCATTCTCGCTCAAATCGCCTTTGTCGCGGGCCTCTGCGATAGCCTTGGATATCACGGGACGCTCTGCAATAGCATCTGCCAGTTGTTGTTTGAGGTCGTCCAGACCTTTCTGTGTCAAATAATGTATTTCTGCCATTTCGATAAAAAATTAAAGAATCCCCAGTTACCGGGGACCCTCTACCATTGTCTTATTTCAATACAAATATAGTAAATATTTCAGAAATCCAGCTAATATTTTTCGTAGCCCGGTTTCATTATCTCAGAGTAGATAACCATATCCACGGGATCGAAATCCATCTTGCCCTCATTATCTTTAGTGGATTCGCCCTTTTTTGCTTTGGCGGTGGGGGTGGTGTCTACCGGGGTGGTGGAGGCGATGCCCTCGTCCGCAGGGGTGAAACGTTTCTTTTCCGGGGCGCTCTTCTTCTCGGCTTTTGCGGTCTGGGGCTGCGCTGCCTTGCGCTGGGCCTGCTGTATGTGCTCCAGTATCTCGTCCAGGGAGGAGGTTTTAGGTGACGGGGAACTGTTTCCCTTTTCACGGGCATTCTTAACGGCTTTGGCAATCACGCCAACTGCCGCCAAGGAGAGCCATATAAGAAATATTATAAGAGAGCGGTCCATATAGGGAGAAGTTAAATTCCAAACAGTTTGCGGGCTTGCACAATGTCCTGGGCCATTTGTGCCTTGAGCAGCTCCACCGAGGCGAATTTCTGCTCGTTGCGGAGCTTGGCGCAATAATCGAACCGGATATCCAGGCCGTAAATCTCATCGTTGAAGTCAAGTATGTGTGTCTCGATAACCTGTGCGCGGCTGTCGCTCACGGTGGGGCGGGTGCCGATGTTGCATACGCCATAATATTCTCCACCCTCTACATAGACCTTTACTGCATACACCCCTTGCTCCGGGATGGCCTTGAGCGGCTCGTAGAGCTGCATATTGGCGGTGGGGAAGTTGAGCTTGCGTCCGATTCCGTTGCCGCTCACAACAACCCCGCGGAGGCTGTATTCGTATCCCAGCAACTGGTTGGCGCGCTCTATCCCCCCGGTGGTAACAAGGTTACGGATATAGGTAGAACTAATTGTGTTGTATTTGTCAGAGACGCTCTCCGCCTTTATGGTTTTCAACCCGAGGCTGGCGGCCACGGCGGCGATGTCGGTAGAGAAGGCGGGATTCCCAAGGTGATGGTCGTAACCCACAATCATCTCAGATACCCCAAGCTTGCCTATCAGATAGTCCCTTATGAACTCTTCGCAGCTGAGCTTGCTGAACTGCCGGGTAAAATCGAGCACGTGAATCTGGTCCACGCCGCACGCCTTGAGCAACTCTTTCTTCTCTTCCAGGGAGGTGAGCAGCCGCAGTTCGCGGGCATCCTGGCGCAGCACGTTGCGGGGATGGGGCCAGAAAGTGACCACGGCACTCTCCGCCCCAAGCTCGCCGGCCCTGCGGCAGAGAGTGTCTATCACTTTGCGGTGCCCAAGATGGACGCCGTCGAAGAACCCTGTGGTGGCTACAACCATTTTACCAGCTCAAAGTCCTGGCGGTGAGCCATATCGGGGCTCACTGCAAACATTCTGGTAGCATACTGGTAGGTACCGACCTTTTCCGGGGTGATGTCGGTGCGGTAGGTTGCCACGCAGTCTTCAAAGCTGACGACTTCGTAGGGGTGAACCTCCTTGATGTGGTATGCACCCTTGCTGTCCTGCTCGGTGATTACGCACTCGATACCTATTTCGTCCGGAGTCAGGCCTGCCAGATAAACCTCGACCTCTGCAAAGTGCTTGTCTCCCAGGGCAAAGCGGACGGCGCTGCCGTTGAGGTTGTCGAAGCGGCGGATCTCGATATCGGGCCATGCGCGGTACATGCGTTTCTTCCACTGGGCAATCTCGCGGGCCTTGAGGAAGTCCTTGTCCACCATCTTGTTATAGCGCTTGGACTGGGGAATATAGTACTGATTCAGATAATCCTCCATCATGCGGTTGGTGGTAAAGTTGCATGCCACCTGGGCGATGGTGTTCTTGATATACTTGATCCACTCGGGAGAATAGTCCTTGTCCCAGTCTTTCTTGTAGAATGCCGGGGCGATGTCGTTGGCGATGATGTTGTATATCATAGCGGAATCGAGGTCGTCCTGGAACTCCTGCTTCTCGTAGGTGCGTTCCATGGGGAGTGCCCAGCCGGCGCCCTCCTTGTAGCCCTCTACCCACCATCCGTCAAGCACGGAGAAGTGCATTACACCGTTCATCACAGCCTTCTCTCCGCTGGTGCCGGAGGCCTCCTGGCGGCGTGTCGGGTTGTTCATCCAGATATCCACGCCCTGGACAAGGAGTTTGGCCACGGTGATGTCGTAGTTGGGTACGAACACAATCTTGCCGATGAACTGAGGCATCTTGCTTATCTCAACTATGTACTTGATAAAGTCGCTGCCGGCTTTGTCGGCAGGGTGAGCCTTGCCCGCAAAGAGGAACTGCACGGGGCGGTCGGGGTTGTTGACCACCTTGTCCAGGCGCTCGAGGTTGCGGAACAGCAGGGTGGCGCGCTTGTATGTGGCAAAGCGACGGGCAAAACCAATGGTGAGCACGTCGTTGCGCAGGGTAGATTTAATCTTGACAATCTGGCTGGGTGAATAATGCGCTGTGGACTTGGTGTCGGAGATGGTCTTCTTCACGTAGTCTATAAGGCGCTTGCGGAGCACGCTGCGGACATTCCATATCTCCTTGTCGGCAATCTTGTAGATGCCTGAGAAGCAGGATTTGTCGTAGTGGTGTGTGGCGAACTCCTTGCCAAATACGCGGGCATGGATCTCTTTCCACTCCGGAGCGGTCCAGGTGGGGTAGTGGACGCCGTTGGTCACGTAGCCCACGTTCACCTCTTCCGGGAGGTAGCCGGGCCACATGCCCGCCAGAATCTCCTGGCTTACCTTGCCGTGGAGCCAGCTTACGCCGTTGATCCCCTGGGACATGTTTGCGGCCAGGACGCTCATGGAGAATTTCTCGCCGCCGTCGTTGATGTTGTAGCGGCCCAGCCCCATGAAGGTGTGCCAGTCAATCTTCATCCGTTCGGGGAAAGAACCGAAATAGACACGCATCATATCCTCGCTGAAGAAGTCGTGGCCAGCGGGAACGGGGGTGTGGGTGGTGAAGAGGGAAGAGCTGCGTACCACTTCGAGAGCCTCGGCAAAGGTGAGGTTGTTGTCCTCGACATACATCCTTATGCGCTCGATGCCGGTAAAGGCGGCGTGACCCTCGTTGCAGTGGTAAACCTCAGCCTTGATGCCAAGGGCCTCCAGGGCGCGGATACCGCCCAGGCCCAGCAGAATCTCCTGCTTGAGACGGTTCTCCCAGTCACCGCCGTAAAGCTGATGGGTGATGGGACGGTCTTCAGGCATATTCTCCTCAAAGTCGGTGTCCAGCAGGAACAGGTCTGTGCGACCTACCTCTACCTTCCAGATCCGGATGTTGAGGTTGCGGCCGGGCATCGGCACGGATACCGTGAGCCACTTGCCGTCCTTGTCAAGAACGGGCTGCGCCGGTGATTCACGGAAGTTCTGAGGGTCGTAAGATGCCACCTGGTCGCCGTCTCCGGAGAGGTACTGGGTGAAATAACCGTATTTGTAGAGCAAGCCCACGGCGGTGAGGTTTACACCCATGTCGCTGGCCTCCTTGAGGTAGTCGCCGGCAAGGATACCGAGACCTCCGGAGTAAATCTTGAGGGATGTGTCAAGACCGTACTCCATGCAGAAATATGCAATTCTGGGGGACTTGCGCTGCTCCTTGCCCTTCATATACTCGGTGAAATTGCCGTGAACAGCCTTCAGGCGTGCCATGAACTCCTTGTCCTGCTCAAGATCCTTGTACTGCTCCAGCGAGATGTTGTCCAGCATCGCGATGGGATTGCCCTTGCTCTCTTCCCAAAGGGCGGGATCGATGGACTTGAAAAGGTTTATCGCATCGTCGTTCCAGCACCACCACAGGTTCTTGGAGATGTCTTCCAGTCCGCTCAGACGGCTGGGGAGGGAACGGTTTACTACTATGCTGTTCCAGTTGGGACGGTTTGCTATCTGTTTGCGGTATCCCTGGTCGTTATCCTCCTGAAGCAGGGGGTAGGGTCCGAATTTCTCAATCACTTTATCTATAGCCATATCATAGGCGGTTTTGTAAAAAATAATGTTGTTTTCCCAGAGAGCGAGGCGTGAAACCTCCTTTGCGTTGGCGGCGCATGCCGCATACTCTTTGGGGTCCATGGCGCAGAAGCGCTCGATGCTCCATGCCGCAGCGTCCACCACTTCCGTGTAGTTGAAATCGTCGCGGTTGATGATTGTCACACCGCTGAGGGGCTCCTTGCCGCTGTAATGCTCCTTAATCCAGAGTCCGAAGCCGGCCAGGGTCGTGGTGACGGTGGGGACGCTGAATGCGAGCGACTCCAGGGGGGTGTATCCCCATGGCTCGTAGTAGGAGGGGAACAGTGTCAAATCGGCACCGGTGAGCAGGGAGATGTAGCTCTTGTTAAAGATGCCGTCGCTGCCGTTGAGGTAGCTGGGTACAAAATATACATCCACCATGCGCTCCGGAGCGTTGTCCAGTCCGACCTCTGCGAGCTGGCGGCGGACGCAGTCAAAATCGTCCTGCAGATAGTGGGTGACATTGGTGGTGTGCTTGTGGGCGGGATTCTCAAGCTTCTCTACAAGGTCCTTGTCCGGGCCGTTGTTCCCGCTGGGCACCATGATGAAAGCCGCTATCTTCTTGGATGGGTTGGTGTGCTGAACCTTTGCCAGGGCGTCTATGAACACATTGATTCCCTTGGTTTCATATTCGTAGCGGCCGCCAATCCATACTATCTCTGTGTTTGCATCGTCATATTGCTTGTCGCTCATTGCAGATGCCACCCTTAGCAGGCTCTTGCGGGCCTCTGCCCGCATCTTGGAGAGCGCCTTGCCGTCGGGGGCGAATCTGGCGTCGATACCGTTGGGGGTCACGACATCGGGTTCGCGGCCAAGCAGTATCTTGCATTCGTATGCGGTGAGGTCGCTCACTGTGGTGAATACATCGGCATTCATGGCGGCAGCCTTCTCCACCGAGTGGCGGTCAGAGACGCCGTAATCACGTGCCATGGCATCTCCGTCCATGGTGGGAAGCTCCTTGTAGAAGGGGATGTGCTTGCCGGCCATGCAGCGCCCCACTACCGTAGCGTGGGTTGTGAAGATGGTGCCTATCGGGAGGCCGGAACTCTTCAGGTAGAGGATTCCGGCACCAGCCATCCACTCGTGGAACTGGGCCACTATCTTGCTGGAAGAGCGGATATAATAGCGTGAGAAACTCTCGATTACCTTGCTTGCGGCATAGCCGAACAGGAATGCCTCTATGTATTCCCAGTTGCCGTTGAGGGAATCCACGCCGTATTTCTCCCACGCCTTGGCAAAAATCTGGTCTTTGTTGGTGATCAGGGTCTTGAAATCGACCAGGATAGCGACGGGTTTGCCCGGGATGTTCCAGTGTCCCACGCGTACGCGCAGCCCTTCGTGGGCAGCGAGCTCCCTCCATGATTTGAAGAGTTCGTTGTCAACCGTGAATTCAGGATTCTGACGGGTATGCATCCATACGTCAGGTCCTATATGTATATGTCTGTCCTTGAGTTCTTCGTTAAGGTTTAATGCTTTAGTTGCAAGTACTGTGTGAATGCCACCTACCTTGTTGCAGACTTCCCAGCTGACCTCAAATAGATAGTCTGGCATCGATATGTTAGTTTTCATTAGTTTAGTAACGGTTTATTTCTTCTTGATAAGGCTTTCGACTCTGATTTCAAAATCGCTGAGCACGTTCATATAGTTGATAAATGCCTCGTAGGGTGTGTCATAGGGGTTGAAATAGCTGTGAACTGCACCGTCAGAGAAGAATTTCGTGCACATATAGTATAGATGGTCGCTCTCCTGGAGGCGGCGGAATACGTTCATCAGGTGTTCATCGCCGCTCTTGCGGACCTTTGCCTCGAGGGCGTAGAGTTTGGTGAAGGCCTCCCTCTGAAGCTCGTTGCCGAGCCATGCTGAGGTGTCGCGCTCTTCATCTGCCCATGAGATGGGGAACGGTACGTTGAGCTCTGCTACGGGTTGATGCTTTCTGGCAGCTTCGCTGGCGGTGCAGAAACCGATCTGTTTGTGTTTGAGGACCTCTGCGGGGAGAGCCTTGAAGAACTCGAATATGCCGCTGGCAGCCTTCTGGTGCTCGCCAAAGGTCTCGTAGTCCATAAACAGGTTCACGATATCGTCATTCTCCAGGGCCTCTGCAAGCCATCCGGTGTATTTCTCTGCGGTGAGCGGCCATTCGCTCCATGCGGTATTGGAGAAGCGGAAAGCTATGTCGTCAGAAAGGGATGAGTTCTTGAGCAACAGGTGGAGCTTGGGGTTGAGGGGGTTGTTATATACATAATTCGGGCTCTTCCATCCCAGAACATGCTTTGCACCCTCGGTGAGCATGGTGCGGTATCCCATAGCAGCCACCATCTCGCCGATATGGTCGGAATAAATCAGCTCGGTATTGCGGAAAGCCTTGGGCTTGAGGCCAAACTCTTTCTCTATGGTCTGGGCGTGCAGTTTGACCTGCTCCTTGAACTCCTTCTCATTGGCGAGCGAGGCCAGGGAGTGGGAATATGTCTCTGCCAGGAACTCCACGCAGCCGGTATCGGCGAGCTTCTTGAAACTTTCAAGTACCTCGGGAGCGTAAAGCTTGAATTGTTCAATGGCGGTGCCGGAGATGGAAAAAGTCACCTTGAAGTTCTTGCCGTTGGCCTTGATAAGCTCCAGTATGAGCTTGTTCATGGGCAGGTAGCATTTTGCCGCAACACGCCTTACTATGGCGCTGTTGTCAAAATCGTCGAAATAATGGTCATCTGCCCCTATGTCAAAGAATCTGAAGAGGCGGAGCCGGTCGGGCTGGTGAACCTGGAAATACAGGCAAATACTTTTTGTAGCCATATCTGTAATAATTAATTATTCGTGGAATTGATAGCGTCGGAATAAACCGCCTTCATCTTTGCGGCGGCATTGTTCCATTTGAGCGTGCTCACCTCTTCAAAGCCCTTCTCGCTCGCAATCTTTGAGATGGCGGGATAGTTTACCAATGCGTAGATAGAATCCGCGAGTGCGTCGATGTCCCAGAAATCGACCTTGATGGCGTGCCTGAGCACCTCGGCCACACCCGACTGCTTGGAGATGATGGTGGGGACGTTGCTTATCATGGCCTCCAGCGGGGAGATGCCGAACGGCTCCGATACGGAGGGCATCACATAAACATCGGAATAAGCGAACATCCGCTGTACGTCGGCGCCGCGAAGGAATCCGGTGAAATGGAACTTGTCTGCCATGCCCAGCTGGGCCACGCGGCGGACGCTGCGGTTGAGCAAGTCTCCGCTGCCCGCCATCACAAAGCGGACGTTGTCGCAACGGTCAAGCACTTTGCGGGCAGCCTCGATGAAGTATTCCGGACCCTTCTGAAGGGTTACGCGGCCAAGGAATGTGACCACCTTCTCCTTTACGGTGCGGTTAACCTTGATGTCGCTGCGGCCGGAGAAATCCACGGCGTTGTGTACGGTGACCACCTTTGAGGCGTCAATGCCGTAGCGGTTGATCACTATGTTGCGGGTCCAGTCGCTCACGGTAATAACGCGGTCGGCCTCGCTCATTCCCCGTTTCTCAATGTCGTAAACCACGGTGTTGTAGTTCTCTCCGTCGCGGTCAAATTCCGTGGCGTGTACATGTACTACCAGCGGCTTGCCGCTCACACGCTTGGCGGCAATGCCGGCCAGGTATGTGAGCCAGTCGTGGGCATGGATCACGTCAAAATCGTTCTCTGCCGCAATGGCACCTCCGACCATCGCATAGCGCGAAACCTCCTCCATGAGGTTGGCGCCGTACTTGCCGGAGAATTTATATTTGCTGCGGAAGTGGGTGGAGAACTCCATTGTCTGGAAGTGGCGCTCCTCTTCACTGAGCAGGGAGTAATTTTCCGGGGAAATGTAGGGCATCAGGTTGCTTCCCACACGCAGGAACTGCACCTTGCTGAGATAGTCGTCTATGTTGGAGAATGAGTCGTAAACGGCTACGTCGCTGGCGTTGATTATATGCGCCGAACTCTGGTCTTCGTCGCCGCTGGCGGAGGGCATCACAAACAGAACGTCCACGCCGTTGGCGGCGAGACCTTTGGTGATACCATAGCAGGCGGTGCCCAGACCTCCAGAAATGTGCGGGGGAAATTCCCAGCCAAACATCAAAACTTTCATTTTATACCTCCTCCGAATATTTGTTGATGAGATATTCTACTGTAAGGATAGCGCCGGTGGCGGTAGCGGAGTTGATGGCTCCGTGAGGGTAGTGAGGCGGATTGCCGTCGTAGAGTTCTGCCACAGCTCCGATACCGTGTATGGTCATATCCTCTGCAAAGCCCTTTATCATCTCGCGGGCCTCGCGCAGGAATGCACTGTCGTAAAGCTTGAATCCCGCCATAGCATAGTACTTGAGCAGCCAGGGGCGGGTGCTGCCGTTATGGTACGCAAGGTCGCGGTCGTGCTGGTTGCCGTCGTAAATCCCCTTGAACAGCGGGTTCTTGGGTGTCAGGGTGCGGATGCCGCGGGTTGTGAGCAGATCCTGGCGGACTGCCCTGAACACCATGTCCTGCACCTCCTCGCTGAGAGGGCTGTAGGGGAGTGCGATTGCAAACAGCTGGTTGGGGCGGGTGGCATTGTCCGGGCCTTCAGAACCGATATAGTCCGCCAGATGGCCCCGCTCTTCGCACCAGAACATATCGTAGAAGTTGCGGTCAATCTTGTCTGCAATATCCTCGTAACGGCTTGCCTTTTCAATATTCTTGGCGTGCTTGCGCTCCATATTTGCGGCAAAGCGCAGCGCGTTGTACCACAATGCGTTGGTTTCAACCTGATAGCCCGCGCGTTCTGTAACTGGCTGACCCTGGGTGTATGCGTTCATCCAGCTCAGGGCCGTGCCGGGCAGGGAAGACCACAGCATACCGTTGTCGTGCAATCTTGCCTCCGGGCGGCCGCCGGCCATGTAGCTGCCAAGAATGGCGTTTACGATGCTGCCGTATTTGTCCCATACAGATTTACCACGGCCGGTGAACGCCGCCAGCTCCTGGATAAGGGTGATAAAGCCCAGAGGGGCCTCCACCTCGTTGCAGGAACTCATCAGGGCGGTGTTCCACTTCTCTGCCTGGCCGTCCAACACGGCGGTGTAATCCTTCACGCTGCCGGTGTTGTGGAGGATGATTCCGGGCGCGGAGATATAAGTGCCACGCAGTTCTCCGACACCCATCCAGGTGAAGCCGCTGCTGATCTCCAGCCACTGGCGGTGGAACAGCAGGCGCGATGCTGCAAAGCGCAAGGTGGAGTCAAAGTCGTCGTGAGTGCCTATCGCAGCTACCTCCCTTGTGAACTGCCGCTTGAAAGAGGCGGGGTCGCAGGGTGCGGTAGAGGCGGAGAAGACGATGCTTTCCCCCTTCTTGATGGGCATCTCAAAATAGCCCGGATTGAAGAGGTCCTCCGTGCAGTCAAAGCCGCGGCGGAACTCTTCCGGATAGGTGACTCCGTTGTACCATGAAGCATCCGCAGTGAAGGCAGCCTTCTTGCTGAGCTGCATATAAAGGGTGGGGAGTACCTGATAGAGTTTGTAGGCCATGCCGTTTTCCACCTCGCTGCCGCGCGTGTCAGCCACGTCGTTCTTGCTTGTGAGGGCGTGGATGCTGCGGAAAGAGAGCATCGGGCGCAGCCTCAGCGTGGTTTGGGAGTGTGCGTCAAGCAGGGTGTATTTGATAAGTACGCGGTCTTCGTTCTCTACCATCAGCAGCTGTTTCTGCAATTTGATGCCGCCGATGTGATATGTGATTGTGGGGACAGGTTCGTTTTCGTAATCTACGATATACTTGTGTCCGCGGGGTTCGAAAACCTTGCCGTAGCAATGGATTCCAAGGTTGAACTCCTTCTCGTGCTGGATCAGAGTCTCGTCCAGGGAAGAGAGGAGGATATGCCTGCGCCAGTTCATCTCCTCTATGGGGACAGCCAGCAGGCAGTGGTATTTACGTGTGTTGCAGCAAACTATCGTTGTGTTCGCGTATGCGCCGGTGCGGTTGGTGGCAATTAATTCCCGCTTCAGCGAGTATTCCAGATTGACCAGTTCCGCTTTGTTGAATTTGAGATACGCCATATAAATTTGAAACTTCTGTTTGAAGCCGCAAATTTAGCAAATTCAGCAGTTTAACCCAAGGTTTATCCCAAGATTTTTTTCTTGTTTACGCCAATTGCGAAATCTTTAAGGTAGAAGGGCTCCATATAGGCCACATCTTCAAAGTTTTCGTTTATAAAGTTTCTATAGGCGAGAGGGGAAATATACTCTGCTGAAGGGTTGCACGGGATAAAAATTGCACCCTCCCTTTCAATGATACTTTCAAATTTAAAGCAGCCGTTTCCGCAGAAAAGCAACCGCTTGCCGGAGGGCAGTTCGCTGTATGACGAGCCGTCCAGAATCATTGGGGAGATGTCACCGATACGGGTTCCGTCACCGTCGTAGAGTGCCTGGTAAACCTCCATGCGGCGGGCGTCTATCATCGGGATTACGTAATTTGCGCCTGCCTGGGACAAGGCGATGCCCTGTGCGGCCAGAATGTCCAGCGTGCCGACTCCTATCAGGGGGATGCCTGCGCCAAAGCAGAGCCCCTTGGCCATGGATACCCCCACGCGCAGCCCTGTGTAGGACCCCGGGCCGCTGCTCACCGCAACTGCAGAGCAATCTTTCACAGAAAGGCTGTTTCTTTTGAGCAGTTCCTCAATCATCGGGGCCAGCCGGGCGGTCTGCATCCTGGCTCCGGTTTCAATGATGCTGTCCATCGTTGCCCCATCCGCAGAAAGCGCTGCAGAGCATACGTCGGTGCTGGTTTCAATTGCCAGAATGATTGTCTCTTTATTTGGTACCATTGCCAATGTTTATCCTGTCACCCTCCCTGAGGGTCTTGTTTATCAACTGATAGGGGCCGGCCACAATCAAGTCGCTCTCTTCCAGGCCACTGCAAATCTCTATCCGGCCAAAATCCTGGATGCCGCATTGCACCTGCTTCAGGTGGACCAGTTGTTTGGAATCCACCGTCCAGACGCACTCTTTCCCCCCGCTTACCACAATTGCCTGCAAAGGTACAGTTAAAATGTCGTTTTTGGAACCGGTAAAGATTACAACCGATGCCGACATTCCTGGAAGGAGTGTGGTAATCTGCTTTGAGTCAATGCTTATGTGTACCTCAAAATCGGTTGCGGAGGATATTGCACCGCCCCTTGATGCGCTCACGGCCATCTTGGTAACCTGCCCGTCGAGGGAGACGGAAGGGGAGGAGTCGGGCTTGATCTGCGCCTTGTCGCCCGCCTTGATGTTGCAGATGTCATTCTCCCCCACCTGCACTACCAGTTCCATGCTCTCCAGATTGGCTATTGTCATTATCTCTGTCCCCGCCATAGTGCTCGTGCCCACGACCCTCTCCCCGGGCTTCACCCTCAGGGAGGTTACCGTGCCCGACACAGGGGCGTAAACGGTGGTCTTGGCCAGTTCGCTCCGGGCAGCTTCCAGCTGCGAGCGGGCCACCGCAATCTGGCATTCGCACTCTTCGCACCGGGCGGTGGCGGTTTGCAGGGCTATCAGGGCCTGTTCAAGCTGCACGGCAGGGGCGGCGTCGTTCTCCACCAGCTGCTTCAACTGATTGTATTCCAGTTCTTTGAGCCGCCTCTCGCACTGCTGCACGTCACGTGCCTTTATGGCGCAGCCAAGGTTCGCCTCGCACCTTGATATTGCAAGGAGATAACTCTCCTGTTTTATCTTGAACAGCAGGTCGCCCTTTTTAACGCGGTCCCCCTCCTCAAAACGCAACTCCACAATCTCGCCCGATACGTCCGGGGAGATGGTTACCTCGTTCACCGCCCTAATCAGCCCGTATGCAGAGGCTGTCTGCACTATTTCGCCACGTTCCGGGCGAACCGTTTCTGCAGCAATATCTCCCTTTTGTGGAGGGAGTAAAGCAAGCGCGGCTGTCAATGCGGCCGCCGCAATGGCAATCCACCACCCGCGTCTCTTTTTATTCTTTCTGGCACTCATTGTAATATAGATTCAATATTATCTTCTGAAACAGATATTTACACCTGCACTGGAGATGGTCGCACGAACTTTGCGCATACTCCTCGCCCGCCTGAAGCCATTGGGCGGTGGAGATTGACCCCAGTTCATATTCCCGGTCGGCGAGACGCAACTTCTCTGCGCAATACTCCCGTCGCGCCCTGAGCGACTCCTGCTGGTTTTCCAGCAGGATGCATTGCTGCCTGAGTTGGAGCAGATTACAGGCGGACTCCTCTGCGGTTTGCTGCAGCCGGAGCCGCTGCATCTCAAGCTCACTCCTGGCGCGAGCCAGGTCTCCTGCGGCCTTGCCGCCATCCAGTATAGGAACCACCAGCGAGAGCGATACAGAGGGGTTGCGGTTGTTGCTGACCTGATCCTTGAATACGGCATCGGAAGCGTCGCTATAGTAAGTTCCGTATGCCGCGGAGAGTGACAGCGTCGGGAGCAGAGCCCCCTTTGCGGCCCTGAGAGAGTTCTCGGCAGCCTTGACAGAGTGCTCCGCGGCCGCCACCGCAGGGATGTGCGGGAGATAATCCCCCTCCGGGAGAATCTCAAGAGCCGGAAGAGTTTCGAGTTCTGCCATGTCGGTAGAAAAAGGTTCTTCACGGCCGGTGAGCTTGCGCAACTGTTGCATCTGTACAGCCTCCTCCGATTCCGCCTCCGCTATGCGGGCGCTGATGTCGGCCGCCTTGGCCTCCAGCTCCAGCAGGTCGGCGGTGGTGCGCTGGCCGCGCTTTACAAGCGCGCTTACCTTTTCAATCTGTTGCAATACAGTCCCGTAGCTCTCTGTTAAATGCTCTGCAGTGAGGCGTGCCAGTATATTCCCTAGATAAGCGCGGGAGATGTCGGCCTTAACCTCAAGCGCGGTCTGTGCAGCTTCGTCCGCGGCAGCCAGTGCCAGCGCACGGTTTGCCGCAATTGTGCTCAGCGTGGCGAATCCGTCAAATATTGAAAACGATGCGCCGACAGAGGCGCTGGTCTGTCGCGTAAGCCGGTTCCTTACAATGACAAGTTCCTGCATATCGACGCTTCGTCCCCAGTTGTAATACTGATTGACATATAATTGAAGAGTGGGGAGCAATCTCATTTTCGATTGCATCATATCTATCTGGCTTTTGTGCTTCTGCGCCTGGGCAAGCAGTATGGAACTGTTGTGGCAAAGTGCGTAGTCTATACAGCTGTCGAGGCGCCAGGAAGGAGCCTGGGCCGGAGCCCCGGTCCATAAAGCCGTCAGAATAACCAATATCGTTGCAAGTCGTTTCACTGCCCCCCGCTCATTCAAAAGTCAATACTGCTTACAAAGTCTCAGCCTCCACAGCGGGTCCCTTGGGGGTGAAAAGGCCTACAATGCATTTTACAAGAAAGCCGATTGCATAACCGATGTAGTAGAGTGCGCTCTGGGCGCTCTTGTCCACACCGCCGGTAACCAGGCAGCACTCCTGCAGGGAGATAGCCTCAAATGAACTCTTTGTCATGGCTTGACCCTCCCTATTTTAAAGCGTCATAACCATCCTTGAATCCGCTGATCAGGCTGGGGATGTAGTCGTCCAGAAAATCCATAATCTTGCGGATCAGGGCCACGATGTTCCCAAGGTTGAATTCGGCGCTAACGCCGCCGCAAATGTACAGTTCGGAAGAATCCAATCCCTCCAGAACTGAACCACAAAATCTTTGTTCTTCCATAGTAATGTTTTTTTTTAGGTGTCTGCAAAACAGGGCGTGCAGACTTCGCCCTATAAGTGAATGCGCATTCACATTTCAATCAGTTTGTCCGCTATCGGAATTTCATCGGCCTTGTGGGTGATCATTATCACGGTCAGGCCGCGGGTGGTGTTCTCCCTCTTTATCACCTCCAGCATCTTCTGCTGGGAGGCGGCATCCAGGGAGTTGGTCGCCTCGTCCAGTATGAGTATGTCGGGCTGGCGGTACAGCGCGGCGGCGATGGCAATCCTCTGCTTCTGCCCCCCGGAGAGACGGCATCCCGACTCTCCCACAAGGGTCATGATGCCGCGGGGGAGGTCCCGGGCTATGTTCTCCAGCCCGAGGTCCACCATAAGGTGGGCCACCCGTTCCAGATCGTATTCTTTCCGCTGCCCGGTTATGTTGAACAGTATAGAGTCGTCGAACAGCCTCACATCCTGGGGCACTATCGTTACTTTGCGGCGCCATTTTGCAAGGTCAAACAGGGAGATGTCGATCCCGCCCAGGGTGATGGTCCCCTTGGAGGGGGAGTAGAGCCGCAGGGCCAGCGCAGCCAGGGAACTCTTGCCGCATCCGCTGCGCCCCTTTACCACCGTTATCTTGCCGGCCGGGATGGTCGCATGGAAATCCTCAAGCAGGTTCATGGAGCCTGGGTAGCAGAAAGTGACAGAGTCAAACACCAGGTCTCCCTTGACCGGCGCCGGGTCGCTCCCGTCCGGACGCTCTTCTTCCAGGTCCATCACCTCGAACAGCCTCCGGGTGGAGATGCGGGTTTGCGTAACCAGAGAACTGACACCCACCAGCTGCCCCAGCGGGGCGGAGAAGAAGGTGGTGATGGAGTAGAACCCCACCAGGGTGCCCACGCTCAGATCCCCTTTCAGGATAATCATGGAGCCGGCAGAAAGGAGTACTACCGTGAGCAGTTTGGATACCGTCTCTGCCAGCACGCCGTACCCTCCGGCAACGCTTCCGCCCTTGTAAATCTTGTCGCACAGGGCGGTGTACTGGGCCCCGATGTTCCGGGAGGCCTCTCGCTCCGCACCGGCGTACTTTATGCTTCTCACCGCTGCGATGCTCTCCACGCACCTTTTCTCAAAAAGGGTGCTTCCGGCTATAATCTCCCGGTTGTAACGGTTGCCCGCCCTGGTTGCCAGATAGTAGATGACTGTGTAAACCGGCACGAACAGGGCTGTGAGCAGGGCCAGCCTCCACTGGAACGTGAACATCAGTATGAACGATGTCACCAGGGTAAACATACTTATAATTACAGATGATATCCCTTCGGTTACAAACCGTCGGATGGTATATGCATCGCCTATGCGGGAATTAATCTCGCCGGCGCCCCTTTGGCTGAAGAAAGCCACAGGCAAGCGGAACAGATGCAAGATGAACGAACCGATAATTGTCTGGTCGATGCCTGTGGCTGCGGTCAACAGAGTGTTGATCCTGATTTTACCGATAAGGAAAGCAAGAAATGAAAGAATAGTCATCGCCAGGGCGGGACCGGCAATGCGGCCGGCATCGCCCGAGGGGATGATTTTGTCTATGAAATATTGCAGGAACAGGGAAAAACTGATTCCCGCAAGGATATACAGCAGGGAGAAGACTATGCTTGCAGCAATCTCACCCCCAAACAGCGAGAGGATCTTGCCAAGCCGCTCGCGGGTGGATACGGTCTCGTTGCCGGGGCGGAACCCGCTGCCGGGGGTTATCTCCACCAGATAGCCGCTCCAGCGGCGGCAAAGTTCGTCTTTGGGGATACGTTTGTTGCGCCCTTCTGCAGGGTCCATTATCAGGGCGCCCTTTGCGTCGCAAGATACCAACACTATAAAATGGGGGTCGCCCTCTGAAGTGGCCACATGCAAGATTGCGGGCAGTTGAGAAGGGCTTATCGCTTCAAGGTCCTTGCCGGCCGACTTCAGGGGGCGGGCCTCCAGATTAATCGCCTGGCAGGCATCCATAATACCCTTGATTGTTGTTCCCTCTACGGACGCCCCGCACGCCTGGCGGATATTGGCCAGCGGCAGTGAAAGTCCCCAGTGGCGGGCGATGGCGGCTATGCAGGCCACCGCGCAGTCGGTACGGTCGTGTTGCTTGACAGGTTTAAAGTGTTTCATAAATCGCTATGTTTAATATGCGAAGGGGGCTTGGAAACAGGAGAGGACCCTTGGCCCCGGGCCGGCCGTAACAAGAGAGCTTATACCCACTATAGAGCCGGACGTTCCGGCGGTCGGAGGCCTTGGCCGCTCTCCATTCCGTCTGCACAAATCCTTCCCTTCGTTCAGGGGCAAAGATGGCCTCTAAACTGCCGATACGTGCGACAAATTCTCAAAATTTGAGGGCTTTGAGAGCCGGAAACAGAAAAACTTTTTTTAAAAAAGCGACTTCAAATATGGAAACACAATTTCTACCAGGTGGAGAAGTGGCTTGTATAGCCGTGATTCGGCCAGTTTCTCCTCAGGAATGAACTCGAGCAGTCCATTGGCAGAATTCAGCACATAGATCAGGGTGCCTACGATAAGTGCGGTGGTAATCATGGCAAACACCAGGCCCAGCAGCCTGTTCAGCCATCCGAGCATCGTGATTTTGAGGACCTTCTCCAGAAGCTTGCCCAGCAGGTTGAGCACCAGCGCCACCGCAATGAATATGACAGAGAAGGAGAGGACCTTTACCCAGAAGGGCTCCAGATGCCACCTTTCCGTGATCCACTGGCCCACCGGAGTGGAGAACCTTACCGACAGGTAGAGGCCGAGGACAAGGGATGCGAGGGCGACCACCTGCCTGATAAATCCGTCCTTAAGCCCGATGACTACAGCGGGGAGGAAACAGGCCAGGATTATGAGGTCTATCGTGCCCATTCAAAGAGATTTGATTTGCCGCAAATTTAGCAAATAATATTATCTTTGCCGTTCATAAATCGACAATAGTATGAGTTTTCCCGAGTATAAGAATTTTGATTTGGTTGAGGTCAACCGCACAGTGCTTGAGCAATGGCGCAAGGAGGATGCTTTCAAGAAGGTTTTGAGGCTCAGGGAGGGCGCTCCCAAATTCATCTTTTTCGAGGGTCCCCCGTCTGCTAACGGAATGCCGGGCATCCATCACGTGATGGCCCGCTCCATCAAAGACGCAGTGTGCCGCTACAAGACCCAGAGCGGTTACCTGGTAGAGCGCAAGGCGGGTTGGGATACTCACGGCCTCCCCGTGGAGCTGGGAGTGGAGAAGATGCTGGGCATAACCAAAGAGGACATCGGGAAAAAGATATCCGTTGACGATTATAACCACGCCTGCCGCAAGGAGGTTATGAAATACACAGCCGAGTGGGTTAACCTCACTGAGCGCATCGGTTACTGGGTTGATATGGACAACCCCTATGTAACCTATGACAACGCTTACATAGAGACCCTCTGGTATCTGCTCAAGGAGATATACAAGAAGGGTTACCTTTACAAGGGATACTCCATCCAGCCTTATTCCCCCGCGGCGGGGACCGGCCTGAGCACTCACGAGTTAAACCAGCCCGGATGCTACCGCGACGTGAAGGACACCACCGTTACCGCCCAGTTTGAGATTGTGCGCAATGCCGCCTCTGAAAAGCTGTTCAGCGGCACGTCCCTTCCGGTATTTTTCCTGGCATGGACCACCACCCCTTGGACACTCCCCTCAAACACGGCGCTTTGCGTAGGCCCCAACATAGATTATGTCCGGGTCGAGAGCGTGAACCCTTACACCAAGGCGCCTGCGGTATATGTCCTGGCAAAGGCCCTTGTTCCGGCACATTTCAATGACAAGAATCCGTTCCGCGTGCTCGACGGCGAGTTCAAGGGGCGCGAACTGGCCGGCATCGCATACAGGCAGCTGTTTCCCTGGGTCAACCCCGGCGAAGGCGCTTTCCGCGTGATTACTGGCGATTATGTAACGGTTGAAGACGGTACAGGCATCGTGCATATAGCGCCCACATTTGGTGCCGACGATGACAAGGTCGCAAAGATTGCCGGCGTACCTCCTATGCAGATGGTGGATGCCGCAGGCAACCGCATGCCTATGGTAGACCGCACCGGCAAGTTCTTCCGCCTGGAAGACCTTGATCCCGCATTCGTTAAGGATAACGTCAATACAGAGCTATACGGCGTGTATGCCGGCCGATATGTGAAAAATGCATACGATGCCACCCTCGGCCCGGATGACTCCACCCTCGATATCGACCTCTGCGTGGACCTCAAGCAGCAGGGCAAGGCCTTCAAGATTGAGAAGCACGTCCACTCATACCCCCACTGCTGGCGCACCGACAAGCCGGTTCTTTACTACCCGCTGGATTCATGGTTCATCAAGACCACCGCGGTACAGGATAAGATGGTAGAGCTTAACAGGACCATCACATGGAAGCCGGAATCCACCGGCACCGGCCGCTTTGGCAAGTGGCTGGAGAACATTCAGGACTGGAACCTCTCCCGCAGCCGCTACTGGGGCACCCCGCTCCCCGTATGGCGCACAGAAGACGGCAAGCAGGCCAAGTGCATCGGCAGCGTGGAGGAACTCTACAACGAGCTGGACAAGGCGGTTGCAGCCGGCATCATGGCTAGCAACCCGCTGCGCGACAAGGGGTTCGTGCCGGGAGATTATTCCAAGGAGAATTACAACCGCATAGACCTCCACCGTCCGTATGTGGACGGATACTTCCTGGTTAGCGACGACGGCCGCAAGATGGTCCGCGAGACCGACCTGATTGACGTTTGGTTCGACTCCGGTTCCATGCCCTACGCGCAGGAGGGGCTCAAGAATATAAACAAGCCGCAGTTCACCCAGTCGGCAGATTTCATTGCCGAGGGTGTGGACCAGACCCGCGGCTGGTTCTACACGCTGCACGCAATCCACACCATGGTGAGCGGCACGTGCGCATTCAAGAACGTGATTTCCAACGGCCTGGTGCTGGACAAGAACGGCAACAAGATGAGCAAGCGCCTGGGCAACGCAGTGGATCCGTTCAAGGCACTGGACCAGTATGGCGCCGACGCGCTGCGCTGGTATATGCTCACCAACGCCCAGCCCTGGGACAACCTGCGCTTTGACGAGTCCGGGGTGGATGAGGTCCGCCGCAAATTCTTTGGTACACTGTACAATACATACTCGTTCTTCGCGCTCTATGCGAATGTGGACAAGTTTGACCCCAAAGCGCCCAAGGCTCCGGCAAGCGTCCTTCGCGAGATTGACCGCTGGCTGGTGTCGTTGCTCAACACCCTTATCAAGGATGTTACCGCCGCTTACGAAAACTTTGACATCACAACCGCCGGCCGCCTGATTCAGGACTTTGTATGCGACAACCTGAGCAACTGGTATGTCCGCCTGAACCGCAAGCGTTTCTGGGGCGGCAGCATGAACGATGACAAGCTGGCCGCTTACCAGACACTGTATGAGGCGCTCAAGGTTGTCGCCCAGCTCTCTGCGCCCATTATGCCGTTCTACAGCGACCGCATCTGGCGCGACCTCGATCCCGAAGCTTGCAGCGTCCATTTCACCACGATGCCCAAGGCTGATGAGAGTCTCATCGATACCGATCTGGAAGAGCGCATGAACCTGGCTCAGCAGAGCACCTCGATGGTGCTGGCCCTCCGCCGCAAAGTCGGCATAAAGGTCCGCCAGCCGCTCGCCAAACTGGTAATCCCTGTGCTCAACGAGCATCTCCGCAGCCAGTTCGAGAGGGTGGAGTCGCTTGTGCTGGGAGAGGTCAACGTGAAGGAGGTGGAGTACATCACTGATACAACGGGTCTGATCACCAAGAAGATAAAGCCTAACTTCAAGACTCTTGGCAAGAAGTATGGCAAGCAGATGAAGGAGATTGCGGCATTCTTTGCTACTATGGACCAGCCTACCATTGCGGCCATAGAGAGGGCAGGGGATTAT